>USLV01000178.1 GCA_900555705.1 uncultured Oscillospiraceae bacterium
TGTGTATAAGAGACAGGCGTCCGCTACCGAGCTGCCGCCAAACTTCTGTACTACCAGCATATGTTCTGAACCTCCATATAGAATTGGGATGGTTTATGAAAAAGAGACCTCCGCGCCGCGCGGGTCACAGGAGAATACCTCCACCCGCCAGCCGGAGAGCCCCGCATCGCGGAGCTCTGCCGCTGCCCGCGGCAAAAAGGACTCGTTGTCCCGGTCGATGATCGCGAGGATGGACGGCCCGGAGCCGCTGACCGCGACTGCATAGGCGCCGAGGCTGTAGGCGGTGTAGAAGACCTGCTCCGCGCCCGGGATAAAGGGCAGACGATAGGACTGGTGGAGTCGATCCTGGGCCGCGACCCGCAGATTGTGCAGGCTGCCGGAGAAAAGCGAGGCGGTCATCAACGCGGCACGGGAGAGGTTATAGACCGCGTCCTCCCGCGAGACCTCGGCCGGAAGAACCGCCCGCGCCTTTTCGGTCTTGAGCTCGAAATCCGGGATGAAGACCGCGAAGCGGATGCGCTGGGAAACCGGGACACTGACGGTGTGCACCCGGCCGCCGTCCATCACGGCGGTGACCAGCCCGCCGAGCAGGGCGGGCGCGGTGTTGTCGGGATGCCCTTCGAGTTCGGCCGCGAGATCGGAGAGATCGCTGGTCGAGAAGGGACAGCCCATCAGTGTATTGGCGCCGAGCAGCCCCGCCACCAGACAGGCAGAGGAGCTGCCGAGCCCCCGAGTCATCGGGATGTTGCTCTCCTGTACAATATGCAGGCCGCGGAAAGGATGGCCGCAGCGCTCATAAAGCAGATGCGCGGTCTGATAGACCATGTTGTGCTCATCGGTCGGGATCGGGAGGCCGTCCGCCGCCTCGATAAGGCAGCCGTCCGCCTCCTCCATCCATACACGGTTATAGAGCGTCAGCGCGAGGCCGAGCGAATCGAAGCCCGCACCGAGATTGGCACTGGACGCCGGAACGGTGATTTTGATCATGCCGCCCTCACATATCCGCGATCCGAAGACGGCTGACGATATCGAGCGAGAGGGCGTCGAGCTTTTCCGAAAGCACACCCTCCGGCAGAACCGGCGTCACAAAGGCCAGCTCGCCGGCAGGCGTACCCGCTGCCGTCACCACCCGCACATCGCCGAAAGCGGCCTGCACGCGGGCGAGGGTATCGGCATCCGCGCGGACGCGTACCAGCATCGACACGCTGCCCTGCGCCGGATCCACCACATAGTCGGCGTTGCCGCGCTCCCAGAAGAGGTATTTGCGGGCCTTCAGGTGCTTGACCTCGTCGATGACATCCGCGACGACCGCACTGGCGGTCGGCAGCTTGCCCGCGCCGCGGCCGTAGAATACCACGTCGCCAATCGCGTCGCCGCGCACCATGATGCCGTTGAACACATCGCTCACATCCGAGAGCAGGCTGGTTTTCGGCAGGATCATCGGTGCGACCACTGCATAGAGGTGGCCGTCGTCGCGCTTCACCGCGCGGCCGATCAGCTTGATGACGCCGTCCATCGCATCGGCGTATTTTACGTCGTCCAACGTGATGGCGGAGATACCCTCGGTGCGGACCTGATCCGGATAGACGTGCCGCCCGAAGGCGAGCGAGGCGAGAATACAGATTTTGCGGCAGGCGTCGTGGCCGTCGACATCGGCGGAGGGGTTGCGCTCGGCATAGCCGAGCTCCTGCGCAAGCGAGAGGGCATCGTCGAAGGTCATGTGATCCTCGATCATGCGGGTCAGCATGAAATTGGTTGTGCCGTTGAGGATGCCCGCGATCTCATAGACCTCATTGGCCGCGAGGCACTGGTCGATCGGACGGAGAATCGGGATGCCGCCGCCGACGCTCGCCTCGAACAGGAAGTTCAGGTTGTTTTCCCGCGCAATTTCCAGCAGCTCATCGCCCTTCGCGGCGACCAGCTCCTTGTTGGAGGTGACGACGCTCTTGCCCGCGAGCAGGCAGCGCTTCACAAAATCATAGGCCGGGTTCAGCCCGCCCATCGTCTCGACCACGATGCGGATTTCCGCATCGTTCAGAATCTCCTCGAAGTCTTTGGTAAACAGCGTCGCATAGGGACTGTCGGGGAACTCGCGCAGATCAAGAATGCGGCGAACCTCGATGGACTCTCCTGCCTTGTGCGCGATGCTGCCGGCGTTTTTCCGCAGCACCTCGGCCACGCCGGAGCCCACTACGCCATGGCCCAAAATAGCAATTGCAATCATGTTGACCCTCCTGATTCTTTGGCTGTTATCATTCGTTGTTGATACGCAGGATTTTTTGCACGCCGTCCTCCTGCGAGAGAGAGCGGAGGAACCGATCCGCCGTCTCCCGCAGCCGGTCGATACGGGCGGAGATTGAAACCGTCGCGACCCCGTCGGCCGGGATGTTCTGGTTGACGGTCAGAATATTGGCCCCCGCCCTTGCGAACGCGGAGAGCACGTTGGACAGCACGCCCGGCCGATCGAGCAGCAGCAGGTGAACCGTCAGCAGGCTGCCGCCCTGTGCCGCGTCATAGGCGAAAACCGCGTCCTTATATTTATAGAACGCGCTGCGGGAAATCCCCGCCATGCGCGCTGCCTGAGCGGCGGAGTCCGCCGTACCGGCGGCCAGCAGCGCCTTGGCCTCGAGCACCCGTTCAAAAACCTCCGGCAGTGCGCCCGCGTCAACGAGCAGCAGCCGCTGCCGTTCCTCCTGTACCATGGACGTCCCGCCTTTCTCTGGAGTGTCCGCCTGTGGGATACGCCTGTGTTGCCATGGAATACACTATACCATTTCAGCACGTCGCTGGCAAGGGGTAATACTGCCGATTTTTCCACCACAACCCTCATACTTTTCCACCACAAGCCACAACCCCCACCGCCGACGCGGTGAGGGCTGCGTTGTATTTTCCGACGCGCTGTGGTAAACTGGGGCTGACGGACTAATTATTCCTATACTATTACTATAAATGCTGTGAGAGGCGATAAGGTGATTCATTCGATCAGAAAAAACGAAGTTGCCAGCGCGGCCGCGCTGGCGGAGGAGCTCTGGCCGGGACATGCGCCGGGAGAACTGTGTGCAGAGCTGGAGAAGCTGCTCCAAACCGGCCGTGCCGCGATCTTTCTGGCGGAGGAGAAGGGGATGGCGATCGGCTTTGCCCAGTGCCAGCTGCGCGTCGACTATGTGGAGGGCAGCTCCTCCAGCCCGGTCGGCTATCTGGAGGGCATCTATGTACAGCCGCCCTTTCGCGGGCGGGGAATCGCGCGGGCGCTGCTCCTTGCCTGCGAGGACTGGGCGAGGGAACAGGGCTGTGCGGAGTTCGCGAGCGACTGCGCGATCGACAATACCGGGAGCCGGCGGTTCCACCAACGGACAGGCTTTGCCGAGGCGGGACGGATCGTCTGCTTTATCAAGCCGCTCTGAACCCTATTTCCAGAGGTGCAGCCGTCCGTGATCCTGTAACTGCTTGAGTACCATCAGCAGCACAGGGAAGAGCAGCATGCCGGCAAGCCCGACCGAGCGCAGCCCAAGATACATGACGAACAGCGTGACCAGCGGATTGAGGCCGATCTGGCTGCTGACGACACGCGGCTCGAGGATGTTGCGGATGACGGTGATGACGATGTAGAGAATACCGAGTCCGATAAACAGCGCGACGTCGCCGGTCAGAAGTGCGAACAGCGCCCACGGCACCAGCACGGTGCCGACTCCGAGCACCGGCAGAATGTCCACCACGGCGATCAGCGCCGCCAGCGGCAGCGCATGGGGGAGATGCAGAACCGACAGACCGATCCAGAGCTCGACAAAGGTGATGAGCATCAACAGCAGATAGGCGCGCAGCAGTTTAAACACCGTGTTCCCGCAGCTGTCTCTTATACACATCTGACGCT
>USLV01000179.1 GCA_900555705.1 uncultured Oscillospiraceae bacterium
GTTTTCTATTCTCTTTTATTTTTCAACACTTCTCAGGCATCCTGCTGTGCTTCCTCCTGTACCGCTTCCGGTACGATCATCGGAGGCATCGGTTTTTTCTCCTTTACAGCTTCATCAAACGTAATCGTAACCTTGAACAGGTCGCCGTCCACTGAGAGCGTCAGTTGTCCGCCCTGCAACTCGGTCAGACTGCGGGCTATGGAAAGGCCTAGTCCGCTTCCTTCTGTCGAACGCGAACTGTCGCCGCGTACAAAGCGTTCCATCAGCTCCTCGCCGCTGATATTCAGCGGACAGCGGGAGATGTTGCGGAAGACGAGGCAGACCACGTCGTCCTGCTCTGCCAGATTCAGATAAACCCGCGTCCCCGGCAGAGAATATTTGCAGATATTACCGAGCAGATTGTCGAACACCCGCCACAGCAAGCGCCCATCCGCCAGCACCAGCAGCTCCTCCTCCGGCAGTTCAAACACCGGCTCCAGCCCGCTCGCCGCAAAGCGCTCGGTATATTCGCCGACCGCCTGGTTCAGCAGCTCGCCGACATCGGTCGGGGTCGCGTTCACTGTGATGTTGCCGGTGGAGGCCTTCGATGCCTCCACCAGATCCTCGATCAGCTTTTTCAGCCGGGCGGACTGGCGGTCGAGCACCTCCAGGTATTGCCGGGCGGTCTCGTTGTCGAGCTCCTCCTTTTTCAGCAAATCCACATAGTTGATGATAGAGGTGAGCGGTGTCTTGATATCGTGGGAAACGTTGGTGATCAGCTCGGTTTTGAAGCGTTCACTCTTCAGCCGCTCTTCCACTGCCAGCGCCATCCCACTGCGGATGCTGTTGAGATGCTCCGCATGCTGTCGGAATTCCCAGAGTAACGAGGCAGTCTCGATATGGTGGTCGAGATCTCCCTCCGCCATCCGCTGTGCGCCTTTTTTAAGCCGGTTCAGATTCAGCGTCACGACACAGAGCAGAGCCGTCAGAACCAGATGAGACCAGACCAACAGAAAATAGCTTCTGGACGAAAGCAGAATCAGATTCAACAGCGACCAGGCACCGCAGCCCAGCAGCACCTTCCAGAGCAGGGGGAACTGCCGGACTGCTGCCAGCAGGCGGCGCCCAAAGCCGCGCAGCAAGCGCCGGCAGAAACGGATCAGTCGCCAAAGCAACGTATTCTCCCAGAAGCGTCCAAGCTTGCAGCGAACGGCCAGCGTCATCGAAAAGGCCAGCAACAGCAGGAACAGCAGCAGCGCAAACAGCCCGCCCAGCAACAGCGTCACCAGATCGCTGCCGCCATAACTGGCCACCGGCAGCGCGCTGAGCAGCGCAGCAAGCGTCAGCAGGCCCGCATAGAGATCCAGCGGAATCCGATCGAAGAACCCCGCCCGGACCCCCTCCTCTCCCCTCCTATGTCCCGCCGCGCAAAGCAGAAAGACAAACAGCAGGATGGCGGCCAGCAATGCTGTGGCGGCAACCGCCGGGATCGCGTATTTCCATGAGAGACAGAATCCAAAGAGCCGATACGGCAGCATGTACGCATCCGCCGCCGAAAGGGGCGCACGAACATAGGCGGTAATGGTATAGCGCTCGCCCATCTCGACCGCCTCTCCCGATTCTGTCCAGAAGGTCAACGTTCCATAGGGGTAGAAAGTCTCTTCTATTCGATAGCCATAGTTCTGACCTGCGTAGTTGGAGAGCACCGTCTTCCCCTCCGCATCGCGGATTGTGAAAAGAAAATTGGTGTTTTCCGCGCCAAATTCGCGCTGATACTGTTCCCGGAGCATGTCGCGCAGCCCGGTCTCATTCTGCCCAGTCCACAGTTCACTGTAACGACTTTGCAGACGTTCCATCTGTCTCCAGGTCACACGGGCGCAGGATTCGCTTTCATAATAGGTCGGACTGGCATAGGTATAAAATCCGCTGTCCGCCATCAGCACGGTCGCCAACAAACCGACAGCGCCGACGGCTGCTGTAGCAACCAGCAGGATCACCGCAGCAATTTTCACCGGCAGGCTATGGGTAAGTTTCATGTGGATCCCCCCTTGTCAAGTTTATAGCCCTGGCCCCAGACCACCTTGAGATAGCGAGGCTCAGCGGGATTGATCTCCAACTTTTCGCGCAGGTGGCGGATATGTACCGCCACCGTGCTCTCCGCGCCGAACGGTGCGTCCTTCCATACCTCATGATAGATGTCCTTCGAGGAAAAGACCTTGCCGGGATGGCGCATCAACAGCTTCAGAATATCGTATTCTGTCGGGGTGAGCGAGACCTCCTCCCCCTCGCGTGTCACAGTCTTGGTCTCGTCGTCCAGCTCGAGCGCGCCGATCCGAAGGCTGCCCTCGCGACGGTTCGCGCTGCCGAGCGTCATATACCGCCGCAGCTGGGATTTGACCCGGGCCAGCACTTCCACCGGATTGAAGGGCTTGGTGATATAGTCGTCCGCACCAAGATTCAACCCGAGAATTTTGTCGGTATCCTCGCTCTTAGCCGTCAGCAGGATAACCGGCACATTGCTGATCTCCCGCAGACGGGTCATCGCCGAAATACCGTCCATCTCCGGCATCATAACATCCATCAGCACGAGATGAATCTCCTCCCGCCGGATCACCTCCAGCGCCTCCCGGCCGTTATAAGCCGCAAAGGTCTGATAGTCCTCCGAGGACAGATAAATTTTCAGAGCCGCCACAATATCCTTTTCATCATCGCAGATCAATATGTTCATCATAACACGCCTCACCCTCCACTGACAGTATGCCGGATTTCCGATTAAAAACCAAGCGGGATTTTTCTTAAAATTTGTTTAACATCGTATCAATGCTATCATATCACGTCCTGGCGCCGGGGACAAGCACAGGCTGCCGGGAGACAGAAAAAGGCCGCCCTTTCGGGCGGCCCTCCATCAATCGGCTTTATTCCGTTTCGCTCTCCTCGGAAACCGCGATCTCCTCGTCTCCGGCATCGCAGCAGCAATCCTCGTCAAAGCAGTTGCAATCGTCAAAGTCGCAGTCGAAGGCATCCTGGCAGAGGGCGGCGCAGCGACGCTTGGACTTCGCACGCATCAGAAAAATCACAGCCGTGGTCAGCGCGGCAACAGCAGCTGCGACCACCACGATAAAGGTCAGCTTGGATTTATTGTTTTTCATGGCAGATTCCTCCTGTAATCAAAAAATAAGCAATATACGGATCTTCCTCTACAGTATACCCCAAAATCGCGCGAAGTCAAGGAAAAGCCCATATTGTTATCAAATATTTTAAAACCGTGTCCTTTCTCGCTTATTGAGCCGGGCCACAGAAGAGCCGTCGGAACAGTTCCTCGCCGAGCGCCGGAGTGAATCCGCCGGGTGTACGCTCAAAATTGCGCAGTCCCGTCCAGCGCCCTGCATAATCCGACACCTGCTCCGGCGTCATACGCACCTCTGCTGTCACCAGACGGCGAAGGACGCGATAATATGTCTCCCGTCCGCCGAAGTTCGAAAAAAGCGCCTCCGCGCGCGCGGGTGCAAACTGTTCCGCACGCTCTGTGAACGCCGGGAGAAACACAGCACAACCCATGCCGTGCGGTATGCCGAAATCCTCTGTCAGGATATAACTGAAGGGATGGGGGAAGCCGGTCCCGCAGGCGCCGAGCACCATCCCCGCATACAGCGAGCCATAGTAGAGCCTCTCCCGCAGGCCACTGTCCGGCAGCCCATCGTTTTCCGCAAGCCAGCTCAGGCCTTCACCGAGCAGCGCAAGCGCCCGCGCGCCGAACAGGGTCGGGACATCCCCACAGCCCGGTGCAAACCAGCCCTCCACGGTATGGGCCCTGTCTCTTATACACATCTCCGAGCCCACGAGACCTCTCTACATCTCGT
>USLV01000180.1 GCA_900555705.1 uncultured Oscillospiraceae bacterium
TCTCCCATCTCCTGCGCCGTCAGCGTTCCGGCGCTGCAATCCGTCAGCTTTTCCTGTAGCGGCGCCAGCAGCCCGCGCGGCAGGTGGAAGGAGATGGCGACATCGTCGGCATAGGCCGTGTCATCGATCACCCCGCCGTTTTCGAGAATCAGCGGCGACACCCGGCCGTACTGGGCATAGTCACAGCGAACCAGCAGTCGATCACAAAGCCGCATCTCCCGCCGCACCCCCGCGTCCACCGCGAGCTTCGCGCTGTGGGCATAGGCACGCACAAGCCCGCCCGCACCGAGCAGGATCCCGCCGAAATAGCGCGTCACCACGACGACGCAATCGGTCAGCTCCTCCCGCAGCAGCACCTCCAGCACCGGCATCCCGGCCGTCCCCTGCGGCTCACCGTCGTCGGAATAGCGGCGGATGCCGCCCTCCCGCAGAACATAGGCGGAGACGTTGTGGGCGGCATCCCAGTTTGCCTTTTTCTTCTCCTGAATAAACCGGAGCGCCTCCTCCTCGGTCTGCACCGGCCGGATGCTGCCGATGAACCGGGAGCGCCGCTCGACAAATTCGTCCGCCGCCTCCCGCTCGACCGTGCGGTAAACCGTATCGGCCATGCCCGCCGCCTCCTTTTTCGATCGTCTCTCAGAGCTCGTCGTCCACCCCGAGCGCCTCCGGCGGCTCGAGCAGCCGTTCGGGATGCTCGAGCAGATGTCGGAAGGCGGTCAGCGCGACGGCATAATCCGCACCGTTGCAGATGCGCTCGTCCACGACGCATTTGACACACATCAGCCGACGCATTTCAACCGTGCCGTCCCACCCCACCACATATTCCGTCCGCTTCCGGCCGGCGGAGATGAACATGGTCGTGGTCCCCAGCTCATAGAGGTGGTGGTGCACCGCCTCCGCGCCGAGCGACCCCATGTTCGAGAGGAAGGCGCTGGTGAAAAAGGGCGTTGTCCGCGCGAGCTCCTGCGGCAGCAGCCCAAAATAGTCGAGACAGCGCGCGGCGCGCACCACCAGCGCGGTGAGCAGCCGCGGTCCCCGCGTCAGAAGGTTGATGAGCCGGTCGGTCGCGTTGGCATCCGCCGCGTCGACCTCCAGCTCCGCCATCTTGTCGTCGAACTGCCGTGCCACCTCGTAGAAGGTGGCGAAGGGATCGAAATCCTCGACAATCTGGTATTCCTTGAAGCCGTCGGCGCGGCTTTTCCGAACCGTCATCGCCAGCCGGATAAACCGCCGGGCATAGACACGGTTGCCCGCGACAAACCGGTTCACCTTCGGATGCAGCGCCATCGACCGCACCATCGCCGCCCAGAAGAGATGGGTATAGGACAGCCCCGGATAGGCTGTCCGGCGCTTGTCCCGCATAAAGCGTTCGGTCTCGGTGATGTCGATATCATAGGTGAAATAGACCGCTGACTCGCTGCGTTTCTTCATGATAAACGGCAGCAGCCGGAACATCGGATCCACCCCGCGCAGCAGGTACCCGTCGGCGCGGTCGCCGAACCGGCGCCTGCGCGCCACCTTCTCCCCCATGGGACTCCCCCTCTTCCCTCTCTGCGGGCCGTCAGCGGCTGTTCGCCGCGGCCCGCCCGTTTCGCAAAAACGGCCAACGAACGCGATAGACCAGCAGGTACACCAGTCCCACCAGCACGACCGCCCCGATCACATCCAGCACGGAATGCTGCTTGATGAACACCGTCGAAAGGCAGATCAGGACGGCGAGCAGCAGCGATGCCGCCCGGATGCCCCAGCAGCGCCGCCCGGCGAATTTATGGATGACGATATGCGCCGCAATGGCGTTATAGCAGTGGATGCTTGGGAATACATTGGTCGGCGTATCGCTGGCATACAGCCATTCCACCACCCGGATCAGCGGGTTGTCCCGGTCAAAGCCCTCCGGTCGGAAAGCGATGGCAGTTGGCCAGACCGTCTGGATCAGCAGGCTGATCCCCATCCCGATATAGAGAAGCATCAGGAGCTGCAAAAACGCCTCCCGCGAGCGGAACGCAAAGACCGTCAGCGTCCCCGCGATGTAGGCATACCACACCACATAGGGGATCACAAACCATTCGCAAAACGGCAGCATCCGGTCAAGCGGCACCTCGACCAGATGCCAGGTCAGCGGCAGCTGCTGGAGTACAAAATACCAGACGGTAAAGACCGGATAGAGCAGCAGCCAGAACAGATAGCGCCGCTCTGCGAAAAATGCAGTAACGCTTTGAAACCATTTCATAGGATACAAATTGAAACCTCAAGTCAAAAAATCGGTTGTTTTCGTGTCAGTATAGCATATTTTCACGGAAAAAGGAAGAGAAAAATGCAGGAAATCCGCGGTTCCCGCGGCAGAGGCACGCCGTTTCCGGCCGTTCGGCGGCTTTTCCGCTTTCTCCCGGCTCTCTCTCCACTTCTATTCCCCCGGCGGACAAAAGAGAACGGGCAGTGTCGCAATCGACACTGCCCGGCAAGCTTCCTGCTTATTTCTCTTCCTGCATACCAAAACGCTTCTTGAAACGGTCGACGCGGCCGCCGGTATCCACCAGCTTCTGCTTACCGGTAAAGAACGGATGGCACTTGGAGCAGATTTCGACGCGGATGTTCTCCTTGGTGGAACCCGTCTCGATCACCTCGCCGCAGGCACAGGTGATGGTCGTCTGCTTATAGTTGGGATGAATCGCTTCTTTCATTGCTGTCACCTCTTTCGGACACAAACCTTAACGTATAGACTATAGCACAAGCCATCGAAAAATGCAAGACCTAATTTTCAGAAAAATCCGCCTCCGCCGTTTCGAGCTCCCGCAGAACCTCGGCCGCGTCCCGTTTTGCGACAAACCGGACCGCGTCCCCCTGCTCATGCCCGCAGACGGCACGGAAATCACAGAACGCGCAGGCGTCCACCGTCTCGCCCGTGGCGGGCACCGCCGCGATGTCGCCCGACCGCAGCGTCTCGGCCATCTCGCGAAGCAGCCGCTCGATCTTCTGCCGCAGCAGCCCGAACTGTTCGAGCGACGCGATGCTGGAGCTGCGGTCGAAGCCCTTTGTCCCCAGCTTCGCGGGGATGAAGAGCCCGGCGGCGTCCGCCTCCATAGCCTCGACAATCTCTGGATTGTCGAGCAACAGCCCGTTCATCCGCATCGCGCGGAGCCGTTCCCGCTCCTGCCGTTCCCCGTCCGCGCCGCGTTCCACCCGGATAACCGGCAGCTTCGCGGGCAGATAGAGCACCCCCGCCGGGGTTACGGTGCCGTAGCGCGGCGCGCCGTTCTGCCAGATTGCGAAGAGATAGATCAGCATTTGCAGGTTGATCCCCGCCATCACATCCGACAGACGGAACTCTCTGGCCCCGGTCTTGTAATCCACAACGCGGATATAGGTCTCCTCTCCCGCACGATAGGCGTCCACCCGGTCGACCTTGCCCTGTACCCGGATCCGCGCCCCGTCCGGCAGCGTCAGCACAACCGGATCGACCGCACCGCCGCCCTCCTCCGGCGGCAGCCCGACCGCCAGCTCATAGTCCACCGGCACAAAGCGGCTCTGCCGGAACTCGAGCACCACCTGCCACAGCAGGCTGCCGCATGTTCGCTCGAGCCGCGCGAGCATGTGCAGAAACCGGCTCGGCTTGTTCTCCCGCCCGCCCATGTATTCGTCGACATAGGCCGCAACCGCCGCCGCCGTGTCCGCCGCGACCCGCTCCCGCCGGATGTTCGCGAAGCCCTCCGCCGTGTAGGCGGGGAGGGTGCACTCCATAACATAATGGGTCAGCGTCCCGAACTCTGCGGCGTCGAGCTCGGCGGGGCGCAGCACCTTCGCACCCAGCCCGTAGCGGCAGAAATAGGAGAATCG
>USLV01000181.1 GCA_900555705.1 uncultured Oscillospiraceae bacterium
CTGCTCGCCATCGCCACCCTGCCGCCCCCCGATTTACTGGTGCTGGACGAGCCGGTATCGGGCGTGGACCGTGCGGGTCTCGAGCGGGTCTATCACATTGTGGATCAGCTGCGACAGACAGAGGACATGGTAATCCTGATGGTTTCCCACGATCTCGACTATGTGCGCCGGGCGGCTGACCGCGTGGTGCTGCTCGACCGGACGGTCGAGGCCTGCGGCAGACCGGAGGAGGTCTTTGCCTCTGAGGCCTTCCGGCGGGCCTTTTCGGAATAGGGGGCGGCGGGATATGACTTTTCTGCAATATGAATTCGTGCAGTACGCCCTGATAGCAGTGCTGCTGATCATGCCGCTGTTTGCGATGCTCGGTACGCTGGTTGTGGGCAACGGCATGGCCTTTTTCTCGGATGCGCTGGGGCATTCGGCGCTGACCGGCGCCGCAATCGGCGTGGTCTGCGGTTTTGGCAGTACCGAAGGGGCGATGGTGCTCTTCGCGATCGCCTTTGCGCTGCTGATGAACCGCATCCGGCATTCCCGCCTCGCGTCGACCGATACGATTATTGGGGTGTTCTCCTCCTGCGGCATTGCGCTTGGACTGGTTCTCCTCTCGCGCAGCGGCGGTTTTTCGCAGTACCAGTCGCTGCTGATCGGCGATATCCTCAGCATTACGGCCGGGGAGCTCGCGGTGCTGGCGGTGGCGCTCGCGGTGACGGCTGTCGTCTGGCTGCTGCTCTTTAACCAGTGGCAGGCGCTTGGGGTCAGCCCGACCATGGCGCGCAGCAAGGGCATGCCGGTGCGACTGCTCGACGATCTCTTCGTCGTGATGGTGGCGGTGATCGTGATGCTCGCGATCCGCTGGGTCGGCCTGCTGATCGTCAACGCGATGCTGATCCTGCCCGCGGCGGCCGCGCGGAATCTCGCGCGGAACCTTCGCAGCTACCATCTGCTGGCGCTGGTGTTCGGCCTGTTTTCGGGGATGACGGGGTTGCTCCTCTCCTGCTATAACGGCGTTCCGGCGGGGCCGATGATTGTGCTTGTTGCGGCGGCGCTCTTTTTCGGCAGCTTTGCCATGCGGGAAAAATAGAGAGAAGCAGAAAGAGGACGAAGGCTGATTGCCTTCGTCCTCTTTCCTCCAATACCAATTCAAAGCCGGTTTCAGACCGCGTGTTTCACCCGATCGGCCTCCTCGGCCGTCTTGGCGTTGTTCCAGCGATCCAGTGTCCCCACGAGATAGCCCGTGATACGGCGGATGCGCTCGAACGGCACATCGCTCAGCCGATAGCTGAGATTGACCTCTTCGCCGTCCAGCTCGATCTCGAGATGGTCAACCCGGCGGCCGGATTTTTCCTGCACATAGTCCACATACGCCTGCTGCTCCTGCGCGGAGAGCACGCCACCTTTGACAACAACGCTCATGTGTATCCTCCTTCTGCCGAATCGGCAGCTTATCAAGCACTAAATATAGTGGTTGAGTATTATTATACACACAATTTATGCAAATGCAAGGGGTTTGGACGAAATTTTAATATTTCCGCAATTTTGCCAATTTTTTATCGGCTTGCCGAGCCGCCCGATTGTCAAGCCGCCGGCGGTATGCTAAAATACAGAAATAGAATGGAAAGGAGGCGCGTGCTGTGCGGCTGCTGCATCTCGGTGACCTGCATCTTGGAAAGACACTGCTCGAAACGCCGCTTCTCGAGGATCAGACGGCATTTCTGGAGCAAATCGCGGCGTTCGCGGCGGAACGGCAGGTGGACGCGCTGTTGATTGCGGGGGATATCTATGACCGCGCTGTCCCCTCGGCGGAGGCGGTTGCCGCTTTTTCGGCGTTTCTGGAGGCCATGCACGCGGCCGGAATCCCGGTGCTGGCGATTGCGGGTAACCACGACTCCCCCGAGCGGCTGGCCTTCGGCGGCCGCATTCTCTCCCGGGAGGGAACCCATCTCGTGGGGACATATGACGGCGAGATACCGCGCGTCACCCTGACGGATGCGTGGGGTGCGGTGACGGTCTGGCTGCTGCCGTTTCTGCGGCCCGCTGTGGTACGGGAGGCGCTCGGCGTCGAGGCGGCGACAACGCAGGAGGCGGTGGCGGCGGCGCTCGCGGCCGCGCCGCTCGATCCCGCCGGACGGAACGTGCTGGTGGCGCACCAGTTTGTCGGTGCGTTCGGCAGGTCGCCCGAGACCTGTGACTCCGAGAGCGTCTATGTCGGCGGCAGCGACAACGTCGACGCCGCCCTGTTCGATGCGTTCGACTATGTCGCGCTCGGGCATCTCCACCGCGGACAGGCTGTTGGGCGGGAGACGGTGCGCTATGCCGGTTCCCCGCTGAAATATTCGCTCTCCGAGCTGTTTCATATCAAAAGCTGCCCGCTGGTGACGCTCGGGGCGAAGGGGGACGTGTCGGTGGAGCTGCTGCCGATTGCACCTGCGCACGAGCTGCGAAAGCTGCGAGGTGGTCTCGACGAGCTGATCGCCGCCGGGCAGCGGGAGACGGCGGGGCGCGAGGACTATATCTGGGCGGTGCTGACCGGCGAGCCGGTGCTGAACCCGGCGGAGAAGCTGCGCCGGGTCTATCCCCGACTGTTGCAGGTGGACTATGAGCGGCCGCGGGCGGAACAGGACGAGCCGGAGGGAGCGCTCCCGGCGCCGAAAAGCGAGGAGGAGCTGTTCGCGTCGTTTTTCCGCGAGGTACAGGACAGGCCGCTGAGCGAAGAGCAGGCGGCGCTGGTCGCGGAGATTCTGCGCGGGCTCCGGGAAAAGGAGGGGGCGACATGAAGCCGCAAAGCCTGACCATCAGCGCATTCTGCTCCTATGCGGGGGTCTGTACACTGGATTTCACCCGCTTCGGCGACGGCGGGCTGGTGCTCATCACCGGCGATACCGGCGCGGGCAAGACGACCATTTTCGACGCGATCTCCTATGCGCTGTTCGGCGAGGCGAGCGGCGCGGAGCGCGGCGGCGACAGCCTGCGCAGCGATTTCGCCTCCCCCGAGACCGAGACCTTCGTCACCCTTGTCTTCACCCATCGGGGCCGGGAATATACCATCACCCGGCGGCCGGAATATCTCCGGCCAAAGCGGCGGGGCGAGGGGCTCACACGGCGACCGGCCGAGGCGGAGCTGATCCGGCCGGAGGGGCCGCCGGTCACGAAGCTCGGCGAGGTGACGCGCTATGTCGAGGAGTTGCTCCGCTTTAATTATAAGCAGTTCAAGCAGCTCTGCATGCTCGCGCAGGGGGAATTCCTGCGCCTGCTGCTCGCCTCGAGCGACGAGCGGGCGGAGATTTTTCGCCGGATTTTCGATACCGGCCTCTGCCGTGGGTTACAGCAGGAGCTGTCCGACCGCGCCCGGCAATTGTTCGGGCAGGTGCAGCAGCTCCGGCGGCATATCGAGGACAACCTGCTGCGCATCCTGACCGAGCCGGACGGCGCGCTTGGGGTGCTGCTCGCGCAGTCGGCGGAAGACGGCGCCGCTGCCGCCGGGGAGATTGCGGCAGCGCTGACGGCACAGAACGAGGACGACCGGGCGCGGCTGGCTTCGCTGGCGGAGGAGATTCAGGCGCTCGACAGCACCCGACAGGCCGTGGAGGCCGCCCGGCAACGGGCGGAGGAGGATACGCGCAAGCGGCGACAGCTCGAAGAGGTGCGGCGGCAGCAGGCGGCGCTGCGGCGGGAGGCACCGCGACAGCAGGAGCGGCTGCGGCTGCTCGAAACCGCCGAGCGTGCGGGTGAGGCGGGGCGGCTGCTTGCCGAGGTGCAGGCGCTGCGGGAGCAGCGGCAGCACTGTCTCTTATACACATCTCCGAGCCCACGAGACCTCTCTACATCT
>USLV01000182.1 GCA_900555705.1 uncultured Oscillospiraceae bacterium
GTTGATTACCGCACACCGGCATACGGAAAACACCTGATGTTCCGCCCGGTTTGAGGGAGATGGAACACGAGGGATTGAAAAAAAGCGCGCCGCTTTCGAGCAGCGCGCCTTCTGCAGTGTCCTGCTGAGCTTACTTGTGGGAGATCCTTCGCACGATCCAGTCGCCGAAGCTCTGGATGCCCTGAACGAGGATGATCAGCACGATCACGACGGTCCACATGACTTCAGGCATGAAGCGCTGGTAGCCGTAGCGGATGCCGAGGTCGCCGAGACCGCCGCCGCCCACGGCGCCGGCCATGGCGGAGTAGCCGATCAGGCTGATGATCGAGATCGTCAGGCCCGCGACGATGCCGGGCATGGCGGCAAAATCGTTGTTCAGTAGCACGAGACTGCCCAGCTGGCTGGCAGCCTGTGCGCCGGAACTGAAGGCAATGGAGCAGTCCGCCTGCTTCATGGCAAGCAGATCGTTGACGCCGTCGCCGGTCATCGAAACAACGCCGCCCGCCTGCTGCCAGGCCTTGACAATCCGAATTTTATCCGACGGCGTGACACGGGCGTAGACGCGGTAGCGGCGGTTGCCCGCCGCGAGCTCGTCGTCGCTCATCTCCGCGAGCTGCGCACCGGTGATCGCCTCGGTGCCCTCGGTCAGAATACCGAGCTCCCGCGCGATCGCCGAGGCGGTGACAACGTTGTCGCCGGTGATCATGACGGTTTCAATGCCGGCGGAATGGCATTCCGCAATCGCCGCGACCGCTTCCGGCCGGGGCGGGTCGATCATACCGAGCAGTCCGGCAAAGGTGAGACCGTGCTCGAGCTCTTCCGGACGACAGTCGACCGGCACCTCATCGATATACTTATAGGCGATGGCAAGCACCCGCAGCGCGCCCGCCGCCATCTCCTCATTCGCTTTGACAGCGGCCTCAAGGCTGCCGCCCTCACAGCGGCCAAGCAGCACATCCGGCGCGCCCTTGACAATGACCACCTTGCGATCGGCGATCAGATGGATCGTCGTCATCAGCTTGCGGTCGGAATCGAAAGGGATTTCGGCGAGTCGCGGATGCAGACCGGTCAGCTCCTCCTTCGACATGCCACGGCGGAGAGCATAGGCCACAATCGCGGTCTCGGTCGGGTCACCGAGATGCTGCTCCCGGCCGTCCACCATCCGGACTGTACCGTCGGTGCAGAGGGTCGCGAGCCGGACCAGCATCAGCAGCCCCTCCGGAATATCGCCGGTGAGATCCACCGTGTGCTCGCCCGCAAACGCCTTGACGAGCGTCATGCGGTTCTGGGTCAGGGTGCCGGTCTTGTCGGAACAGATAACCGTGGCGCTGCCGAGCGCCTCAACGGCGGGCAGACGGCGGACAATCGCATTTTTCGCGACCATGCGCTGCACCCCGATGGCGAGCACAATGGTCACAATCGCAGGCAGGCCCTCCGGGATCGCCGCGACCGCGAGCGAAACCGCCGTCATGAACATCTCCATCGGCGGCAGCGAATCAATCAGGCCGATCACGAAGATGACGGCACAGATCCCGAGCGCGAGGAAGCCGAGATATTTCCCGAGCTGCGCAAGCTTCTGCTGCAGCGGCGTCAGCGCGGCATCCTCCTGCTCGAGCATCGAGGCAATCTTGCCGGTCTCGGTGTTCATCGCGGTCTCGACGACAATCGCGCGGCCGCGGCCGTAGGAGACCGGGCAGCCGGCATAGGCCATGTTGGCGCGCTCGGCGAGCGGGGCGATATCGGCGACCTGCGCCGACGCATCCTTTTCCGCCGGAACCGACTCACCGGTCAGGGCTGCCTCGTCACATTTCAGACTGTGGGTTTCGAGCAGACGGCAGTCTGCCGGGACGACGTCCCCCGCCTCCAGCTCCACAATATCGCCGGGCACCAGCTCGGTCGACGGGATCGCGGCGACCGCCCCGTCCCGCAGTACCCGGGCATTCGGGGCCGCCAGGCTGCGGAGCGCCTCCAGCGCCGCCTCCGCCCGGCTTTCCTGGATAACGCCGAGAACGCCGTTTAGGACGACAATCAGGACGATCACAATCGGCTCGATCCAGTCGGCCTTGCCGCCCTTTGACATATCATAGATATTGACCGCGAGCGAGATGACGGCCGCCACCATCAGGATGATGACCATCGGGTCCTTCAGCTGGTCAAAAAATTTCTGAATCGCTGTGCGGGGCTTTGTCTCCCGCAGCTTGTTGGGGCCGTATTCCTGCAATCGCTGCGCCGCCTGGCCGGCGGAGAGGCCGACGCTGCGGTCGGTGCCGAGCTCGGCTGCGATAGCATCCGTTGAATCACTGTGCCAGATCAAATGGAAGTCCTCCCTTGTCGATGATATACGGGGCGAGCGCCCGATTTCCGGGCTGATATCGGTAGTATACCGCATTTCCCGCAAAAAAGAAAGCCGTCCCGGAAATTTTTGCCGTTCTCTTCCGGAAAACGAAAACGGAGCCTGTCTGAATCAGACAGGCTCCGTCCATCAAACGGATTCGTCGAGCAGCTTCTCCACCGCATCGACAGCGGGCTCGATCTCCTCACAGACCACCCGCTCGATCTCGCCGCTGTCGCAGTAACGGGCGATATCGGCATTCATCGGCAGACGGGCGAGAATCGAAAGCCCCATCTCCTCCGCCGCCTTCTCAAAGCCGCCCTGCTCGCCGAACAGATCAATCCGACGACCGCAGTCGGGGCAGATGATGCAGCTCATGTTCTCCACCATGCCGAGCACCGGGATGTTCAGCATCTCGGTCATCTTATGCGCCTTGCCGACCACCATCTGGACGAGCGACTGCGGCGTCGAGACGATGACGGAACCGTCCACCGGGAGCGACTGATAGACGGTCAGCGGCACATCGCCGGTTCCGGGCGGCATATCGATGAACAGCACATCGAGCTCGCCCCAGGCGACGTCGGTCCAGAACTGGGTGACGGCGCCCGCGAGCACCGGCCCGCGCCAGACAACCGGCTGGTCCTCATGCTCGAGCAGCAGATTGATGGACATGACCTTGATGCCCATATGTGTCTCCTCCGGGATAATGCCCAGCTCGTTTCCACGCGCCTTGCGGGTGATCCCAAAGGCCTTCGGGATGGAGGGGCCGGTGATGTCGGCATCGAGGATGCCGACCTTATAGCCGCGGCGCGCCATCATCACAGCCAGCAGCGCGGTGACGGAGGATTTGCCGACGCCGCCCTTGCCGCTGCTGACGGCGACAACCTTACGGATAGTGCTGTACTGATTGAGCTGCGCATGGTTGTCCCGCTCCGCGCAATTCTCGGAACAGCTGCTGCAGTTGTGTGTGCATTCGCTCATGGTGGATGAACTTCCTTTCTAATGATATTGCCATTTCCAGTATGAACCGTGCCGGGGCACGGCATTCAGCGATCTTCGCGGAAATAACCGACGCCGAGCGCTGCGGGCTGGGTTCCCCGCTTTTTCTGCCGGATCGAGGCCACCACCAGCACCACCGCCGTAATGAGAAACGGCAGCAGCTGGTAGAACTCGTTGGGAATGGCGGAGAGCCAGCCGAACAGCGTCGGGAAGCTGTGGGCGAGGTTGCCTTTTCGGGAGAGCAGCGTATGGAACATGCCGAAGAAGAAGGAGCCGAAGATCGCCTTCGCGGGATTCCAGCTCGCAAAGATGACCAGCGCGACCGAGATCCAGCCCATGCCGTTGATCCAGTAGTCGTTCCAGGCACCGCCGTTGGTGATCAGCGCGAGATACAGGCCGCCGAGGCCGGTGATGCCGCCGCCGATCACGATGTTGATATACTTGCTGAGATCTGTCTCTTATACACATCTCCGAGCCCACGAGACCTC
>USLV01000183.1 GCA_900555705.1 uncultured Oscillospiraceae bacterium
GATGTAGAGAGGTCTCGTGGGCTCGGAGATGTGTATAAGAGACAGGTGTAATATATGATGTATTGTAGACGCAATGAAATAAAGATACAGCCATATAACGGACATGGCAATTTGCTCAACGCAGCAGGCGTCGAGAAATTGTTTTCGCTGCTGGAGCGTATGGAAACGAAGAATGGATGGAAAAGCGTTTGATAGAACCGCGCTCATTCGGCCGTGATCGACTATAAATTCAGGGAGGTGTCACTATGCCAATGTTTTTAGAAAATTTCGGAATTGATTTCTTCAGAGATGATGAGGAAACCTTTAACAGTCTGCTCGGATACCTCACGCAAAACGGCAAAGAAATCACGGGCTACTATGGGTATCCTTCGCTGTTCAATAAGCAGGGCGACATAGGTATGTACATAAAAATCGCTGAGGAAGACGGCAAACTTATAATAGCAGGCCTTGATACGCACTGCAACGGCCCTCATGTTTGGACAATGGTAGCAGCCTTTGATTTGACGCCCAGGGACGCGCTCCCCACAGAGCGACTGGTGGCTTTTCAGCGGTCAAATGACCACGGCGGGCTTGTGCCAATTCATCTCATTAACGCGGATGTGTTGCCATCATTTCTTGACGGCGACATCATAAAAATGCAGATGACAGCATTGCCGCTGGAAATCAAATATTACGCCACAGAGGATGACTACGCAGAAGACCAGCCGACCGGAAAAGACGGCAAAAAGCGGATGATGGCTACCGGCACATTTTTTCCTGTGCAAATGCTGCACAACCACAGCGTTGAAAAAACGGATGATGCAGAAGTGGACTATTCCACCGATGATATTGTTCTGTTTACGGCAAAGGTGAAAAAGGTCTATCACGGTGATTTTACATTCGGTGAAAACACCGAACACTTCTTTATTCGCTGCGTCGCAGAAACAGAAAACGGCGATATTATCTTCGCACATACCCTTCATCAGGTCGAAGAAAAATACCGCGACAATATTCGGGAAGGCGCCATCATTTCCGGCGCATGCGTTTTGTCGGGTGATGTCGCAATTTACGAATACGAAAACGGCATCGTGAAAACGGCGGAAAATGCGCTGCGCGTTGTGCGTCAGGCTGTGGCCAGTGGAGAATCGGAGCGTCTTCGTCCGGTGCTGGCTGAAACAGCCGTTTACGATTCTAAATTTTCCGAAACAAATTCCATGGGAGCCGACGATATTATCCGCAGGCTGAAGGGAATCCGCAACGCAATCGAAAAGACAATATATGTGCACCCGGCTACCATTACCAGTGTAGACAGCGACGAATTGGAACACGGCGTTGGCGCACGCTGCCTGATACTGTGCCCCGGTGACGCAGAGGCATACCATTTGCTCATGTTCGTCGATGTCAATGCGGACGGTGAAATAACCGGAATTCACGTCGACAATGACAGCCGATACCATTTCCGCATCGATGGCAAAGACCATGGTGACGGAGAGCAGCGGCTAAGGATATAAGGATAACGGGAAATAATACTTCTGATCGCTCTTTCGCAATTGAACCCCGGTAACACTGTCAGGTGTTACCGGGGTTCAATTGTTGAGAATGGGAACGGCGATACAAGCGGGTTATGAGGCCTATTGAATGACTGAGGCTTTGGGAAAAACTCCTGCCTTGAATAATACTGGCTCTTGACTGGCGTCCCGGGATTGCAGAATACGAAAAAACGTGCTATAGTCAATGGGACTTTACAGGAAATGGATTGGATGACATGCAACGGATTCTCCCGCGTATTCTGCACTTCTTTCAAGGAGAAGCGGTTCTGTCGGTCGCGCTGCTGCTGGCGCTGATCTCAGCCTTTGTGGTGCCGCCGGATGCCGCCTACCTCGGCTATATCGACTGGGATACACTGGCATTGCTGTTCGGCCTGATGGCGGTTGTGAAGGGGTTCCAGCAGATCGGGCTCTTCGATTTTCTCGGCGGTGGCCTGCTTCGGTGGATGGGTACCTCCCGGCAGATGCTGCTCGTACTCGTGTTTCTGCCCTTCGTGTTCAGCATGCTGATCACCAACGACGTGGCACTGCTTACCTTTGTCCCTTTCGGTATGGCGGTGCTGCGCATGGCGAAGCAGGAGCGGCTGCTAATCCCTCTGACCGTGCTGCAAACCATCGCGGCAAATCTCGGCAGTATGTTGACGCCGATGGGCAATCCACAGAACCTGTATCTCTATAACCGGTCGGGCATGGGATTTTTCGCTCTCTGCGGACTCATGCTGCCCTATGTCCTGCTCTCCGGGGCCTGTCTCGCGCTCCTGATCGTCTTTCGAAAAAACGCGCCGGTCTCCTGCAAAGTGACGCCGTCCCGGCTCACCGGCGGCAGAAGCCTGCTCTTCTGTCTGATTGGATTCGCCCTATGCCTGCTCAGTATCTTAAAGCTGCTGCCGCCACTCATCGTTGCCGCTGCCGTGGCGGCCTTTTTGATACTGTGGAACCGGCAGCTGCTCGTGGGGCTGGACTATGCGTTGCTCGGCACCTTCGTTGCCTTTTTCATCTTTGTCGGCAACATGGGCCGAATCGACTGGTTTCAACACGCCCTTTCCGCTGTTCTGACGGGCCGGGAGACACTGGTTGCGGTGCTGACCAGCCAGATCATCAGTAACGTCCCGGCCGCGCTGCTGCTCTCCGGCTTCACCGATCAGTGGTCTGCACTGCTGGTCGGCTGTAATCTCGGCGGGCTCGGCACCCTGATCGCCTCAATGGCGAGCGTCATTTCCTACAAACTGGCCGCGGAGGCCTGTCCCGATCGCCGCGGTGCCTACCTGTTGCAGTTCACCCTGTACAACCTCCTGCTGCTGGCCGTTCTGCTCGCGGTCGCTGCGGTGTTATAATATGTTCCCTTTTCCGCAAGGCAGAACGCAGGGAGACACGTTTTATGCCCATCTCTTCTTCTGGAAAATATGCACCCCCGATACCAGCGGCAGCGAGTATGAGACCGATGCAGACGATAATTGGTGCGAGCATACTGGCGGACGGGCTTTCCAGCCGAGTCAGACTGCCGTCCTCCTCGAGACGATAGACCGCTTTTTCACGAAAAATGACGATGTCCCCTGAAAAAAAGAAACCCATGCCGTCGGTTCTCTCGCTCCGGCGGCATGGGTTTTCAGGCATACCAGCGCACCGGCATGCCGGAGAGATTCAGATTTTCGCGTAACCGTAGCTGTTGACAATCGCGTCGATCTTGCGCTTCTCACGGCAGAGATTGCAACCGGTCACGGGGGAGGTCTGATAATCCGGGACATCCTCGGTCCCGAAAATCGATACGATCGGCAGCTCGCCGAGCTGCGGGATCGCGCTGAAAATGGCGGCCATGCCGACCAGGCGGCCACTGTAATATTGCAGGCACTCGACCAGCCGGTTGAGCGTCTTGCCGGTCGAGGCAGAGGCGACGAGCAGCAGAATCCGCTTGTCCCAGATCATTCGCTGCATATTGTCACGGAAGATCATCTGGTTGTTCGAATTGAGCTCCGGCGTCACCACGCAGATATTCTGTCCCTCGTTGACGTTGACACCGCCGTTGCGGGCGAGGATTTCCGCGAGGAACGCGCCGATCATCTCGGTGCCCTCCATGCAGATGATGGTGTCGACCAGGGTGGTCGCGGCATAGGCCTTCGCCAACTCCGCCGCCGCATCCCGCGCCATCATATGGCTGTTCTTGATGTCGGTCATATCGACATAGTAGTTAACATGGGAGTGGTTGGTCGCGAAATGGCCGGGGATCTGTCTCTTATACACATCTCCGAGCCCACGAGACCTCTCTACATCTCGT
>USLV01000184.1 GCA_900555705.1 uncultured Oscillospiraceae bacterium
CCCTACAACTGCGGGCTGGCCGTGGATCTCGGCTGCGGCACGGGCGCCGTGCTCCTGCGCATGCTGAGCCGCGCCAGGAACGTGGTGGGCGTTGACGGTTCCCAGGCCATGCTGGACATCTGTCACAGGCGCTTCGAGGAACTTCCCGAGGCCGCGACGCGCATTTCCCTGCGCATCGGAAGCCTTGAGCATCTGCCTCTGCGCGATCAGGAGGCCGACTTCGCCTCCATCAATCTCGTTCTGCACCATCTCGAAGTGCCTTCCCAGGCTCTCGCCGAGGCGAGGCGCATCCTGAACAGCCGCGGCCGGCTTTTCATTTCCGACTTCCTTCATCACAGCGACGAAAGCATGCGCGTCACCTACGGCGACCGCTGGCTCGGCTTTGAAGAGGGCAAGCTCGCTATCATGCTGCACAACGCCGGCTTCACGCGCACGCACATCCGCAAGCAGAAGGTGGGCAACAATCTCACGCTCCTGCTCGTCACTTCCTACGTGAACTACGCGGCGGAAGACCTCTAACAGCAGGAGTCAGACTTTGCACCACGTCATCATCTACACGGACGGCTCCTGCCTCGGCAATCCGGGCAACGGCGGCTGGGCCGCTATCCTCCGCTTCGGCGAAACCGAAAAGGAGCTCTGCGGCGGCGAGCGCGATACCACCAACAACCGCATGGAGCTGACCGCCGTGATCGAGGGACTGGCCGCGCTGAAGGAGCCCTGCCGCGTCTCGCTCGTCAGCGACTCGAAATATGTCCTCGACGCCATCCAGAAGGGCTGGGCCCGCTCCTGGAAACGCAACGGCTGGCGCAAGGCGGACAAAAAGCCCGCGCTCAACGCCGATCTCTGGGACAGGCTGCTCACCCTTCTCGACCGCCACGAGGTCACACTTACCTGGATCCGCGGGCATCAGGGCCACCCGGAAAATGAGCGCTGTGATCAGCTCGCAGTCGCACAGTATCGAAAATTGCAGGGACGTTGAGCCACACGCGGCGCAAAATTTGCAAAAAAACGGCTCTCCCGGTTGAAATTCATACTAAATTGGTATATATTATAGGAAGCTGGCCTTGCGACGGCCGGAACTCATCAACAGGAAAGGACCCAGGATCATGGATCGAATGGTATATGCGGACAACGCCGCCACCACCCGCCTCTCTCCCGCTGCCCTCGAGCAGATGATGCCGTATCTCACCGAACAGTACGGCAATCCCTCCTCGCTCTACGGCTTCGGGCAGATGGCGCGGCAGGCGGTTGACGGCGCCCGCAAGACGATAGCCGCGCTGCTCGGCTGCCACCCGGCCGAGGTGTTTTTCACCTCCGGCGGCAGCGAGGCGGACAACTGGGCGGTCAAGATGGCCGCCGCTGCCATGCGGCAGAAGGGCAAGACCCACATCATCTCCACCGCCTTTGAGCACCATGCGGTGCTGCACACGCTGAACACCCTCGAAAAACAGGGGTTCGAGATCACGCTTCTTCCCGTCTACGACAACGGTATCGTCCGGGTCGAGGACGTCCGGGCGGCGCTTCGGCCGGAGACCGCTCTCGTCTCGGTTATGTTCGCGAACAACGAGATCGGGACGCTCCAGCCGATTGCGGAAATCGGCGCGCTCTGCCGGGAGGCGGGCGTACTGTTCCATACCGACGCCGTTCAGGCGGTCGGGCATGTGCCGGTGCAGTTTGCAGACATGCAGATCGACCTCCTCTCCCTCTCGGCCCACAAGTTCCACGGCCCGAAGGGAGTCGGTGCACTGCTTGTGCGGCGCGGCGTCCGGTTCGGCAATCTGATCGACGGCGGCGCGCAGGAGAACGGCCGCCGCGCAGGAACCGAGAACACCGCCGGCATCGTCGGCATGGCGGCGGCGCTGCGGGAGGCATGCGGACAGATGGAGGAGACTGGCCGCCGCCTTTCGGCGATGCGCGACCGGCTGATCGCGGGGCTGCTCCGGGAGGTCCCCCGCTGCCGCCTCAACGGCGACCCCGTCCGGCGGCTTCCCGGCAACGTCAACATCAGCTTTGAGGGGATCGAGGGCGAGAGTCTGCTGCTGATGCTCGATATGAAGGGCATCTGCGCCTCCTCCGGCTCGGCCTGTACTTCCGGCTCGCTGGATCCCAGCCATGTGCTGCTGTCCATCGGCCTGAAGCACGCGGTCGCCCATGGGTCGTTGCGGTTGAGTCTGTCGGAGGAGACGACCGACGACGATATTGACTATATCCTCGAGACGGTTCCGGCGATTGTTGCCCGGCTGCGCGAGATGTCGCCGCTCTGGGAGGACATTCAAAACGGGAAGGTCTCGTAACATTCGGAAAGGAGCAAACCAGCATGGCTGCATTCTACAGTGAAAAAGTGATGGATCATTTTACCAATCCCCGCAACGTCGGTGAGCTGCCGGATGCCAACGGCATCGGCGAGATCGGCAACGCCAAGTGCGGCGATATTATGAAGATGTATATCCGGGTCGAGAACAACGTGATCGCGGATGTGCGGTTCAAGACCTTTGGCTGCGGCTCCGCCATCGCCACCAGCTCGATGGCCACCGAGATGATCAAGGGCAAAACCATCGAGGAGGCGCTCGCGCTCTCCAACAAGGCGGTTGTCGAGGCGCTCGACGGCCTCCCCGCCCACAAAATCCACTGTTCGGTGCTCGCCGAGCAGTCGATCAAGGCGGCAATCGCCGATTACTACACGCGTCAGGGCATCGATCCCACCCCCATCGTCGGCAAAATTCCGACAGCGGAGGAGATCGAGGCCTGCCATATCTGAAAAGGGGGACAAAATTTTTCATGAAGATGACATTCCGGTGGTACGGCTCGAACAGCGACGCCGTCACCCTCCAGCAGATTCGCCAGATTCCCGGCATGACCGGCATCATGGGCTTCCTCGACTACAAGGCGGCCGGCGAGGTCTGGACCGAGGAGGAGATCAAAGCCTACATCGACGAGGTGCACGCCGCGGGGCTCGCCTGTGAGGTGATTGAGAGCGTCAATGTCCACGAGGACATCAAGATGGGGCTGCCGACCCGCGACCAGTACATCGAGAACTACCGCCAGACGATCCGCAATCTCGCGAAATACGGCGTCCGGGTCATCGTCTACAACTTCATGCCGGTCTTCGACTGGCTGCGGACCGATCTTGCCCGGGAGATTCCCGAGGACGGCTCGAACAGCCTCTATTTCGACGAGAAGGAGCTCGGCGAGCTGACCCCGATGGACATCGTCCGCAACACGATCGACAACTGCAACGGCTTCTCGCTGCCCGGCTGGGAGCCCGACCGGCTGGCCGAGCTCGAGACGACCCTCGAGCGCTATCGCTCGATCACGCCGGACGATCTGCGGGAAAACTACCGCTATTTCCTCGAGGGGATCATCCCCACCTGTGAGGAGTGCGGCGTTGTCATGTCCTGCCATCCCGACGACCCGGCCTGGCCGATCTTCGGTCTCCCCCGTATCGCCCACAGCCAGGAGGATTTCGACCGGATTGTCGAGCTCTATGACTCCCCGAGCAACACCCTCTGCCTCTGCACCGGCTCGCTCGGCTCCAACCCGGACAACGATATCCCCGCCATCATCCGCCATTTCGGCGAGATGAATCGCATCGGTGCGCTGCATATCCGCAACATCAAGCATCTCGGCCACCGCTGCTTCCGCGAGGCCGCCCATCTCTCCTCGACCGGCGATCTCGATCTCTTCGAGATTGTCCGCGCTGTCCACGACACCTGCCCCGATACCTATGTCCGGCCGGATCACGGCCTGTCTCTTATACACATCTCCGAGCCCACGAGACCTCTCTACATCTCGT
>USLV01000185.1 GCA_900555705.1 uncultured Oscillospiraceae bacterium
GGCATCGACAACGTCATTCAGGTGCTCGAGGAGCTGGAGGACGAGAAGCTGCAGGATCTTGATTTCATCGAACTCAACGCCTGTGCGGGCGGCTGCGTCGGCGGCATCTTCACCGCCGAAAACGGCTATGTCGCCCGCGCAAGGATTCAGCGGCTGCGCAAATACCTGCCGGTCTCCTGCGGCCGGCTCGAGGACGCGGGGGAGCCCGCCGGGCTCGAATGGACCGAGGCACTCGAGTTCGCCCCGGTGCTCAAGCTCGCGACCAGCGTCGAGGAGGCGATGCGGCTGATGCAGGAGATCGACCGCATCTGTGGCGAGCTGCCGCAGCTCGACTGCGGCTCCTGCGGCGCCCCGACCTGCCGCGCGCTCGCGGAGGACATTGTGCGGGGAGTGGCCAACCGCAACGACTGCATCTTCCTGATGCGGCGGCGAATCCAGCAGATTGCCCACCAGCTCACCGACATGGAAGGCAGCGTGCTGGGTGACTATTCTGACAGCAAAGGACGGTAGAAGATATGACAGTACAAGAGCTTTCGGAACGCCTCCGGGCGGAGATACTGGTGCCCGGCGACAGCAGCCGACCTGTAACCGGCGGTTACTGCGGCGACCTGCTGAGCTGGGTGATGGGCCGTGCGCAGGAAGGCGATTGCTGGATCACGGTCATGGGCAATGTCAATACCGTCGCGGTCGCCGTGCTGGCGGACGTGGCCTGTGTTCTGCTCGCGGACAGCTCCCCCTTCGACACGGAGGCAGAACAGCGCGCCGTGGCGCAGGGGGTGACGATACTCCGCAGCGAGCGAAATACCTATGAGCTGGCACTCGCCCTGGGCGAGCTGCTGGCGGACTGACGTTCCCGCTTCGGCGGGCGTCCGTCCGGCGATACATTGATCGACAAAAATCCATCACAACTATTGGGGGAGGCACCCTTTTGATGAATCGACGTTCCAAATGGATCACCTGCGACGCCGACTGCGAGGCGCCGCTGATTTGCAGGCATTTTTATCTGTCCGGCCCGGCCGTTGGCAAAATCGAGGTCACCGGTCTCGGCTTTTTCGAGCTGTATGTCAACGGACAGCTTGTCTCGGAAGACCGGCTTGTGCCGGCGCTGACCGACTATGAGCCCCGCGCGCTCCGGAATCTGACCTATCCGCTGAACGACCGGTTTTCCCACCGGATTTATTATCTCACCTATACGCTGACCCCCTATTTGCAGGAGGGCGACAACCGGATTGAGCTGCTGCTCGGCAACGGGTGGTACCGCCAGCGTGAACGCACCGCCGAGGGCGATCTCGCCTTCGGCGACCGGCTGAAGGCGCGTTTTGAGGCGCGCATCCGCTGCGGTAAGGAGGAAATGTTCTGGCTCTGTTCCGACGGCAGCGAGACCTACACCCCCTCCCACATTGTCCAAAGCAATCTTTTTCTCGGGGAGACGCAGGACTTCCGGCTGACGGCGGATGACGTCGAACCCCGGCCGGTCGAGGTGCTGCCGGAGGACGGCAGTCCCCTGTTGCCGCAGACCTGCCCGCCCGACCGCGTGATCCGCACGATCACGCCGCGCTGTCTGCGCATCACGCCGCGTGGCACCGTCATTTATGACGCAATGGAGAACATCACCGGCTGGGTGTCCTTCCGGCTGGACGGCGGGACCGGAGAGACGGTTTCCATCCGGTTTGCCGAAGAGATCGGCCCGGACGGCGAACTGGATTTCACCTCCACCGGCAGTGACTATATCGGCCGCAGCGGCCGCCCGCAGATTCAGAGCGACACGTTTATCGGCGACGGGCAGCCGCGCGTCTGCCGGCCGCATTTCGTCTACCACGGATTCCGCTATTTTGAGGTGGAGGGAACCGCCCGGGACGTGACGGTGGAGGTGGTGCACGCGGCGGTCAAAAAGGCCGCTCTCTTCCAGTCGGATAACCAGACACTCAACTGGCTTTTCGACGCCTATATCCGCACTCAGCTCGGCAACATGCACACCGGTGTCCCCTCCGACTGCCCCCACCGCGAGCGCCTCGGCTATACCGGCGACGGACAGCTGACGGCAGAGAGCGCCATGCTGCTGCTCGACAGCCGCGCCTTTTATGAAAAATGGATCGGGGATATCCTGGATTGCCAGAACCCTGATACCGGCCACGTCCAGCACACCGCCCCCTTCATGGGCGGCGGTGGCGGCCCGGGAGGCTGGGGCAGCGCCATCGTATCCGTACCCTATGCCTATCATCGCCTCTTCGACGATCTCGCGCTGCTCAGTCACTGCTATCCCTCGATGCGCAAATGGGTCGACTATATGCGTTCCCGCAGCGAAAACGGGCTGGTCGTCCGGGAGGAAGAGGGCGGCTGGTGTCTCGGCGACTGGGCAGCGCCCGGTGATGAGGAGCTCCCCGCTCCCTTCGTCAACACCTGCTGCTTTGTCAAGTCGCTGCTGCTGCTCGAGAAAATTGCCTCCATTCTGCGCAAGCCGAAGGATGCCCGCGATTTCCTGCTCGAAGCGGAACAGGCCAAGCAGGCGATTCTCGACAACTATTACAGCATCCTGACCGGCAGCTTCTGCGGCGGGGTGCAGGGCGCCGACGCCTTTGCCCTGGACATCGGGCTCCACGATTCCCGCACCCTCTGGAATCTCGTCCGGCGTTACAGCAGCCGGCAGCTCGACACCGGCATCATCGGCACACCGATTCTGCTCGAAACCCTGTTTCGCCACGATCAGGCGGATCTCGCCTGTGCGCTGCTGACCGGCAGCGTCCATCCCCGGCTGGGACGGATGCTGTGCAAGGCGGCGGGCATCAACGGCGGCGCGGCGATATCGGAGGTAACGGACCGCCAGCTGGAGGCGCTCTGCCGCCGGGTGCGGGACCTTGCCCTGCCCGTCACCGGCACCTGCGGCTTTGACCAGGCCCAGGTCACCGCCGGCGGCCTGCGCACCGGGGAGTTTGACCCCCGGACCATGGAAAGCCGATTGACGCCGGGATTTTACGCCTGCGGCGAGGTGCTGGACGTAGACGGCGACTGCGGGGGCTTCAACCTGCAATGGGCCTGGGCCTCGGGCAGGCTGGCAGGCCGCCTTCTGTCGAACACATCACTATAACAGGAATATAGGAGAATTTGCCTATGCAGCGCCAAGCGCTATGGAATAGACTGTACCTATCCGGCATCGACGGCCGGGCGGCGGACCTGGCCCGGGAAAACGGGCTGGGCCTGGAGATCGCGGTGTTCTGCTATGCCCCCAATCTGGAGGACCCGGCGGTGCTGTCCGCCGTCCGGGCGGATATGGCGGGGCTTCACCGCTTCTGGTTCCACGCCCCCTTTGCCGAGCTGTGCCCCTGCGCCATTGATCCTCTGGTGCGGCAGGTGACGGCCCGGCGGTACCGCCAGGCCATCGCCCTGGCCCGGGACCTGGGCGTCCGGCAGCTGGTGATCCACGGGGGCTTCGTGCCCCAGGTGTACTTTCCGGAGTGGTACGTGGAGCAGTCGGCGGTGTTCTGGAAGGAACTGCTGGCGGACGTGCCGCCGGACATGGTGCTGGCGGTGGAGAACGTGATGGAGCCGGGGCCGGACATGCTGGTGCAGATCGCGCAGGCGGTGGCCGATCCGCGGCTGGGGCTGTGTCTGGACGTGGGCCACGCCAACACCTCCGTCAGCAGGACGCCGCCCATGGAGTGGATCGGTCCCATGGCCCCGTGGCTGAAGCACGTACACCTGCACAACAACAGGGGGGACTGGGATCTCCACGACCCGCTGGGACAGGGGGCCCTGTCTCTTATACACATCTCCGAGCCCACGAGACCTCTCTAC
>USLV01000186.1 GCA_900555705.1 uncultured Oscillospiraceae bacterium
CCTCTACGACGTCGTAGCCCTCCTCCTTCCAGAGCCGCACCATCTCCGGGATATAGCGCGGCGGATGCTGGAGATCAGAATCCATCACGAGCACCGCATCTCCGGCGGCGTTTTCCAGCGCCGCGCAGAGCGCCGCCTCCTTTCCGAAATTACGGGAGAGACGGATGATCGAGACCTCCGGCAGATCGTCCGCGAGACGGCACATCTCCGCCCAGCTGTTGTCCTTCGAGCCGTCGTCCACCAGCAGGAACTGATGCTCGATCTCTTCGCGCCGCAGCAGTTCCCGCACAGTCACCACATTCTGATAAATATATTCGCCTTCATTGTAGACCGGCATAATGACGGTAATCATCTGTTTCCTCTTTTCTTTACTCTTCCGGCTTTTCCACCGGCACATCCTCCGCAGCCGAATCCGACGCAGGCGCTTCCGCTGTTTCCGGACGCACTTCCACCGGATCGTCAGGCGCCCTATCGGCCGTCTCCTCCGGCGGGAACAGACCTTCCTGCTCCTCCGGCAGGGAAACCGACTCCGCCAGCTCCGACAGGAAGTCGGGTTCCAGATCGTTCTGCTCAAACAGCGCCATCACCGGCTGCCGGAAGCGGGCGGCCCGCTTGCCGGTCAGGAACGCGACCAGCACCAGCAGCACAAGGCTGACCACGCTCAGGATGATACCGGGCATCAGCCCGCGCGGCGAGAAAACCAGCTCCACCGTATGCTCGCCCGCCGGCAGATCGAACGCCAGCATGGCGCCGCCGGTCGTGTCGCCTTCCTCCCGCTCGGCCGTATCGCAGCCATAGGTCGGGACAACCTGGCCATCTACCTTGACCGTCCAGCCCGCATCATACACGATGGAGGTGAACATGACGCCGTCCTCCGAGGCAGAAACCGTCCCCTTCAGCGAATGGCCATCCGCCTCCGTCACCTTCAGGCCGTCGGCCGAGAGCTTTTGCAGCGCGCTGTTCAGCACATCCTCGTTCAGCTTCAACGCAAACACATTTCCGGAGGAGGTGCCGTCCGCTTTGATCTCCACCTCAATCGTGCCGCCCGCCTTCTGCGTGCCAAGGTCGATGAAATAGGGCTCGTGGGGGGAGACATTCCAAGTGGTATCATCCAGAGAAGCAGACAGCTTGGTGGCCGCCCGACAGTCCATGAAGAGAAAATACTGGCCGTCCTCGAGAATGTCGACCTCCAGCATGGCGGTGGAATCCGACGAGGCCGGATAGTAGGAAAAGCCGTGCGTCTGCTTCGTCTTAAACTGCGACTCATAGCCCGCCGCCGGTTCCACCGGCATCGCCGTATACAGCGGCCGACTGTCCCCGGTCATCGCCTGGAACAGGCTGTTCTGGGTCTCCAGCGGATCGTAGTATTCGGAGGCCCAGTTTTTGACGTCGCTGTTGACACGATAGGCCACCGGAAGCGCATCGGTATTCTCGTATATATAATAGGTTTTGGGATTCTGCTCGCCGACAGTCACACTGTCGAGCTGCTGCAGCTGACGATGTCCCACGATGTTCTGATCCAGTACGATATAGCGGATGCCGAGCAGCGAGTCCGCCGAGGACATGAAGCTGTGATACTGGTAGCTGTTGACACCGTTGACCGCATAGCCCATCGCCCCCATAAAGCGGGTGGTCATATAGGAGTTGCTGGAGGCAAAGGATGTGATGCCGGGATAGTTAAACAGCGCTGTATCCATGCAGAGACGGCGGGGCAGCAGCTCCATACGATAAAATGCCGTGTCCGGCTCGCCCTCCGCAATCTCTTTGGTGCGGCCCACTGCCGCCCGGATCGCCCGGACGGTATCGTTGTCCACATAATTTTCATGAGCAGTGAAATACTCGTTCGACTGCATCTGGCGGAAGGTGGAGCCCGCGTTGAAGGTCATCTCCCCCATCACCACCAGCAGGAGCAGGCAATAGCCCGCCCGCGGCAGCATCCGTCGTCTGGCGATCAGCAGCGAAATCGCCGCATAAATCGCCACCAGCAGCAGCGTCGCATAAATGGAGGTAAAGCCATAGGCCTCGTCGCCGAAGCGCTCCTCCAGCATCAGATAGGCCGCGATGCCGCCGACCGAGAGCAAAATCTGTTTGGGACGGATGGTTTCCATGTGCAGCAACGCCTCATAGGCAATGAGCAGCAGCACAAAGCTATAGAGGAAGGAAAAGCGATAGGGCAGGTCGTTCGGCGCGTGGAGACCGTGCCAGATCAGGTTGAGCTGATTGACGGTCAGACTCAGCCCCATCAGCGTCAGCATGCCGACATAGGCGACACGGCGACGGCGCGGGATGCCACTGTTGAGCGCGAAAATCGGCAACATGAACACCGCCAGCACGCCGCAGTAAATATTCGGCAGATTACCGGAACGGATGGTCGGCGACACCTCATAGAGATGGCGGCCAAGCAGATTGAACATATCGAAATTGCTGTTCAAATCCGGCAGCGAAGCGCCCGCCGCCGAGGTCTGGCCGAGTGCCAGATACACCGGTACAAGCAGGAACATCGCCAGTCCGCCACCCAGCAGGGAACCGACCGTAAACCGGAACAGGCTGCTGCGATTCTGATCGGCGGTATGGCGGCTCCGGAACAGGAATGCCACATAATAGATGACCATGAAAAGGCACAGCATAAAACCGATGTAATAGTTCGCATACAGCGCATAAGCCAGCGACAGCACATAGGTCAGATACTTGCCGGTGTGCATCAGCCGTTCAAAGCCCATCACCACCAGCGGCAGCACCATCACGACGTCCAGCCACATGATGTTCCAGGAATAGGCCAGCAGATACATCATCATGGAATACATCACTGCCACCACCGGAATTGCCGGGGTGCGACGGCGATAAACCGACTGCACGCAGAGCGCGAACATCGCCGCCGTCAGCATGTTCTTCAGCAGCGTGATGACGATGATCCCCTCTGCCAGCAAATGCTCGGGGAAGAGCACCAGCAGCAGATTAAAGGGGCTTGCGAGATAATAGCCGAAGAGCGGCAGATAGCTCGCGCCGAGGCCAACCTCGAAGGAATAGAGCGGGTCGCCTCCGTCGAGCAGCATCTCCCGCAGATGCGAGAGCAGCGGCGCATATTGATGGTGCATGTCCACAAGCATGCCGGTACGCTCGCCGATCGGCCAGATGCCGAGGAACACATAGGCAAGGCCCATGCCGCAGAATGCCAGGAAGCCGGAGATCACCGGATAAAACCAGACCGGTTTTTCCTCCGTCTCTTCCCGGCCGGTCATGGCCGCGAGCCAGACGGTCGCGATCCCCGAAAGCAGCCCCGCCAGCCCCAGCGGATAGATGAGTTTCTGCAACTCCGTGGCCTTTTCAAGGTCATCGCTTCCTTTAAAAAGATAATAGAGAATCAGCGTCAGGCCCACAAACAGCACCGACAGGGTACAGCAGCGTATGACATCCGTCGTTGTGATTGATTTCTTTTTCATGCCCGCCATCCTTTGTCCACAAATATGGTGTTAACTGGTAGTATAGCACAATTCCTCTCTACCCGCAACCACCAAATCCTCCCCCTGCCCTCTTTACATTCCTGTTCTTCCTATGATATACTAAAGACTATCATAAGTTTTATTTTAAAAATTGGCGAAAGTCGGAAAGGCCGGGAACACGATTGATGGATATACAGCCGCAGCAGGCCAACTGGAAACTTTGGCAGGAGCAGCAAACCCAGCGCACACATCTGAAACGGCAGGCACTCTACGTCGGCACCTGTCTGCTTGCTATCCTGGTAGCGCAGAATACGCTGCCGTTTCTCTTTGCCCCGCTGATGCGGCG
>USLV01000187.1 GCA_900555705.1 uncultured Oscillospiraceae bacterium
AAAAGAGAGAAAAAAGAAAATTCAGGCATTGTCAAAAACAGATTTTGCCTGTATACTAAAAATAGTATGCCCTGCATGAAAACAGGAGGCAGGGATCATTGAGAAAGGATGAAAAGTGTTATGTATAAAATTCTGAAAATGGAAGGAAGAGCGAAGCGCGCCCATATGGAAACCGTGCACGGCAATATCGAGACGCCGGTATTCATGAATGTCGGAACCGCGGCAGCGATCAAGGGAGCTGTTTCCACTGAGGATCTCCAGCAGATCGGCACGCAGGTAGAGCTCTCCAACACGTACCACCTCCACGTGCGTCCGGGCGACGAGGTTGTAAAGAAGATGGGCGGACTCCACAAGTTTATGGTCTGGGATAAACCGATCCTGACCGACTCCGGCGGATTCCAGGTATTCTCTCTTGCAGGCCTTCGGAAAATCAAGGAGGAGGGTGTGTATTTTGCCTCCCACATCGACGGCCACAAGATTTTCATGGGGCCGGAGGAGAGCATGCGCATCCAGTCGAATCTCGGCTCGACCATTGCGATGGCGTTTGACGAATGTGTGGAGAATCCGGCGGAATACGGCTATGCACGCGCTTCCTGTGCGCGGACAACCCGATGGCTCGCGCGCTGTCAGGAGGAGATGGCGCGCCTGAAGGCGCAGCCGGAGGCGGTCAATCCACGGCAGCTGTTATTCGGCATCAACCAGGGCTGCACCTATGACGAGCTGCGGGCCGCGCATATGAAGGAGATCGCGGCCATGGGATTGGACGGCTATGCGATCGGCGGGCTCGCGGTCGGGGAGACGGCGGAGGAGATGTATCGGGTGATCGAGGCGGTGGAACCGCACATGCCCCGGGACAAGGTGCGGTATCTGATGGGAGTCGGCACGCCGGTCAACATTCTCGAGGCGGTTCATCGGGGTGTGGATCTTTTTGACTGTGTGATGCCTGCGCGCAACGCGCGACACGGACACGTTTTTACCTGGAGCGGGCGGCGCAATCTGCTGAACCAGAAATATGAGACGGATCTGGCGCCGCTCGACGAGGCATGCGACTGCCCGACCTGTCGCCGGCATTCCCGCGCTTATATCCGGCATCTGTTCAAGGCCGGAGAGATGCTCGCGATGCGGCTCTGCGTAATGCACAATCTCTATTTCTACAACACGTTGATGGAGCGGATCCGGCAGGCGCTGGACAACGGCAATTTTGACGCGTTTTACCGCGAATATCGCGACATTCTCGACCGCCGGATATAGGATTTGTAAAGAAACCGTGAACTTGCCCCGCTTTCCCTTGCCTTGTCCCGGCAGAGACGATATAATAGTCCGGATATTGTAGGAGGTGCGTAATCTTGGGTAAACAGTTGATCCCGATCCTGATGGATACGACGGCTGCTGCTGATCAGGCGGCGGAGATGCCGTGGTGGTATCAGTACATGTCCCTGTTCATGATTCTGGCGTTGGTGCTCGTGATGTATTTCGTCATGATCCGTCCGCAGAAGAAGCGGCAGAAGGAAGAGCAGAAAATGCGCAACAGCATCCGTGTCGGCGATGAGATCACGACAATCGGTGGCATCTGCGGCCGCGTGGTGACGGTTCGCGAGGATGCCCTCGTGATCGAGACCGGTGCCGACCGCAACAAGATGTCGATCAAGAAATGGGCGGTTCAGACAAACGAAACGGTTCATGACGACAAAGATGTCGACAACGACGACGATGACGATGATGATATCTGATTTCCCGCGCGGATAGGCAGTGAACGATGAATAACCAGTCCCTCGGCGGAATATGCTGGTAGTGCGGGCCGGTTTCCGGCCGCGTGAATTGGCCGGGTTGCGGCTATTCCGGAACCGGCAGCGGAGGGAAGACGGTATGAAATCGCACAAAGAGGAAACGGCTGTGTTGCAGAAATGGGTGCGGCCGATGCTGTTCGGCGCGGTGGCGGGTGCGCTCACCTGTCTGGCGGTGCTGCTGCTGTTGGCTGCGCTGCTGGCGGCTCGCGATGTGCCCCAGACGGCGGTGACGCCGATGGCGGTGGCTGCGGCGGCGATCGGCGCGTTTGTGGGCGGCTTTGTCGCCGCGAAGATCGCGGGAGAAAAGGGCTGGCTCTTCGGCGCGGCCTGCGGACTGTTGCTGTTTTTGCTGATTCTTGTTGCGGGCGGCTTGTCGATGCTGCGAGATATCCGCGGTTCGATGCTGCTGACCAAGCTGGGTGTGATGCTGGCGTCCGCCGCTGTGGGCGGTATGGCAGGCGTCAATCTCGGCCATAGCCGCAGACGGCGCTAAACTGGAAACCCGGGCGGGGAGCGCAAGGCATGCGTTCCCTGCCTTTGGCTTTCGGGGCATCTTGTTCCGAGGTCTAAATCGCTCCTTCCCGGCATAGATATGCTGTGGAATTCTATGAAAAAGGAGCGCTTGAAATGAGGACAAACCGTGTCGCATTGACCCGGCAGCTCGGCGAATTTGCCGGGCAGAACCGTCGTTTGCTGCTGTTTTTACTGCTGTTTCTGGGAGGGGCCCTCGCGGGCAGCCTGCTGTTTGTATCGGCGCGCGAGCTGCTTGCCGGAAGTCTGGCGCCGCTGTTGACGCTTCGTCCGATTGAGGGCGGTTTTGCGGGTTGTATGCAGCTGCTCTCCTCCTCCTGCTTTCTGCCGGGTGTGCTGCTGCTCCTGTTGTTTGTGTCCGGGCTGTCGGCCTGCGGTGTGCCGGTGGCGGTGGCGGTTCCTTTTTTCTTTGGAATGGGTCTTGGACTGACCGAGGCCTATTACTATGCGGTTGGCAGCGGCGGTGTTGCCTTTGTAGCGCTGCTGCTCCTGCCCCACAGCCTGCTGGCGGCGCTGGCGCTGTTGATGGGCTGCGCTGAATCGATGCGGCTGTCGCTGCTGTTCAGCGGCCAGCTGTTGCCGGGATCGGCCCGCTGCGGCGGCCTCTGGCAGGATTTCAAGCTCTATCTGGCCCGGTTTGTGATCTGTGTCGGATTGGTGTTTCTTTCCGGTGTGGTGGATGTCGGGCTGAAGCTGTTGTTTTTATCCCGGTTTCTGTAAAGATCGGGCGGATGTTGATCGAAAAGGAGAGATAATCCATGGCAGGTTTCTTCGGCCTGTTCAACTATAATAAGCCGGGTCCCGGCGTGGCGAAGGATGCACCCCGAAAAAAACGTTTTTTTGTGTTCTGGTCGCTCTATTTCCGAAAATTTTGGAAACTCATGCAGGCCAATGTGCTCTATGTGCTGTTCTCGCTGCCGGTGCTGAGTTGGGGATTGGCCGAGGTGGGTCTGACCTATGTAACGCGCAACTTTGTGCGGGAGAAGCACGCCTTCATCTGGAGCGATTTTGTCGATACCATCCGGAAAAACTGGAAACAGGCGCTGCCGATCGGCATTGTCAATCTGGCCGTCACCTTCCTTTTGATCTTTGATCTGTATTTTTATCGGGACAATCTTCTCTGGCTGGTTGTGATGAGTTTCCTTTTCCTCGTCTTCACCTTCATGAAGTTCTATATGCCCCTGATGATTGTCACTTTCCGGCTGAGCTGGAAGCAGCTCTATAAAAACGCGCTGATCTTTGCGTTTGTCGGGCTGCTGCCGAATCTGCTGATTACGGTTCTGTCCGCGGTGTTTTATATTCTGGTGGTGGGCTGCGTGGTGAGCACCAATTTCCCGCTGCTGACGCTGTTGCTGGTATTCTACATTCTCTTTTTCCCGGCGTTTCGCTCCTTCCTGATCCAGTTCTGCATCTGTCTCTTATACACATCTGACGCTGCCGACGAAGCTAGAAGTG
>USLV01000188.1 GCA_900555705.1 uncultured Oscillospiraceae bacterium
CATGCGCAGCATCCGCCGGTTTCGGAAGACATCCCGGATCAGCAGAACCGCCGCCCAGACCAGCCCCAGCTTCTGCCAGCTCAGCAGATACGGCATCAACAGCGGCAACTCGCAGAGAAACGGCACCACCACAAAAAACAGCTTCAGCGGCAGCGGATCGCTCAGCCATTTCCACAGTTTTGTTTTACTCAATCCCTATCCCTCGCTTTTGGCCGACGCTCATGCGGCAGGGCAAACGCCCGGATTGCCTCAAAATTTCGTCGGCAGCAATCGGTGTCCCGATAATCAAAAAAATCTTCCGCCCGCTGCGCATAGCATGCGGGCATGTCGAATCCGTCCCGACATGCAGCCGAGAGGGCATCCACCAGCTCGTCCACGGTTTGTACGATCGGGCCGAAGCCGTCCCGATCATACTGGAAATAGCCCTCCGGATAGTGTTTCTCCCGGAACTCCGTATAGTCAAACTGAAAATACAGGAGCGGCTTTTTCATATAGGCAAAGTCAAAAAAGACGCTGGAATAGTCGGTGATCAGCAACGCGGATTCCCGCAGAAGCGTCTGCACATCGGCCTCGCACTGCGACACAATCCGAATGCGGTCGCATTGGCTCGAAAACTCGCCCAGATAGGGCTGCATCTGCGCATGCGGACAAAAGAGCAACGTCAGCCCCTTCTCCTCGAGCAGCCGATGCAGTTGCGGCTCCGCGAGCAGCGCATTGTAAGTCCGGACATACCGCGACTCCCGAACCCGCGCGATCGCGGCCTCCGCCGACTCGCCATAGGCGGGCTCGAGATACCAGCGCCAGGTGGGCATCAGCAAAATCTGTCCTGGACGCACCTGAAAATCCAGCAGGCCGTCATAGCGGCACAGTCCGACGCAGGCCACCCGTTCCGGCGCATAGCCAAGATCCCGGACAACCGCCGCCTTCTCTGCCCGCGTCGAACAGATGAACAGATCGATCCGGTTGACATCCGCCATCAGAAAGGGCAGTATATCCTTGACAATTCCGTGCTGCAAAAAGATATTCTGAAAGGAATAAAACCCTCGCATCAGGAACAGGCGGCACATAAACGGGGCGGGGAAGCCGTTGCCCACATGGGCGCTGATATTCTTCTCCGCCGCCCAGAAATAGATATGATGCCGGAAGCTTCCATGCCGGATCGCGCCGCCGAGCGCCGCCACTCGCGCGTAGTCCGGTGCGGAAAAGCAGATCGGATAATAGACCGGCAGCGTCGGATGGTTCTCCCGGATATAGCGGAACAGCCAGAAGCCGTTGTCATGTGCCTCGTTCGCCCGCTCCGAAATCAGCCAGATATGCGGCCGGAACAGACGGAGCACCTTGCCGCACGGGCAGGAAAGCAGGATTTTGAGGAGATCCAGCAGATCCCGTCCCCGCACATACCGACGAATTTTGGCGAATACGGAGCGGCTCATATGTACTCTCCCGTCAAATAGAATTGCTGCAAACGCGCGGCGGCCTCGGTGATGTCATAGCCTGCCTCCGCAATCGGCCGCCAGCGCCCCTCTCGACTATCCGGCCGGACAGTCATCACCTGCTCCGCCCAAACGGCGGGCGGTTCTTCAAGCGGGAGATAGGTCAGCAGCCCGGTCAGATCCGCCTCTGTCGGCACAGCGCCCCTCGAGGCAAAGCAGGGCAATCCCGCCGCCTGTGCTTCCACCAGCACAATCCCGAGACCCTCAAAATGCGACGGCAACAGAAATACATCCATCGCCTGCATATAATCGGCGATTAACGGTGTCGGCGGCACAATCCGAACGCGTTCCCGCAGCCCCCGCAGCAGTGCCAGTCGTTCAATCCGCTCCCGCTCCTCCCCATCGCCGATCAGCAACAGCACAGCCTCCGGTCGCTTTTCCGCGACAACCGCAAAAATTTCCAGCAGGAACGGATGATTTTTCTGAAAGGAGAACCGCCCCACATGCCCAAGCACCAGCCGGTTTTCCAGCCCCATCTGCCGCCGCATCTCCTCACGCCGGCGCGGATCGAAGGCAAACCGATCGATCTCAATGGCGTTGGGAACGATCTGAAAGGGATGGCTGCCGTAAAGCCATTTTCCTGCGGGTTCGGAGCAGGCAAAAAGATGGGTCGCCACCCCCGGAATGCGCTGCTTTTCCATCGCATTATACAGTCGCCGCAGACGGCTGTCGCTCTGGGTCCGAGTGTTGTGGCTGTGCGAAATGCGCAACGGCACACCACACTGCCGGGCAATCCGCAGCACATGCGCATTGTTGGCATCGGTGTGGGCGTGCACAGCAGCATACTGCCCGCGCTGCATGATTGACCGGAGCGCCCGTGAGTTTCCGCGATAGTCCCGGCTCTTCACCGGCACATGAAACACCCGTCCGCCGAGCCGCTCGATCTCCTCGTCATAGACACCGCGTGCATCGCCGTGTACGACAAAATCTACCTGCACCTGACAACGGTCAAAGTGCCGATAGAAATTCATCATATAGGCCTCCGTTCCACCGTAGAGGAGCGTGCCGCCATGGACGTATAAGACACGAATCATACTGAAGTCATCCCCTCCGGCGACAGCAGCCTGCGCATACCTGTCGCCAGCGTCTCCGCATCAAACGGATCAAAAAAGCCGACATCTTCTCGATCGGCGAGTATCTCCCGGGAAAATGGGCGATCCGCCGCCAGAACCGGCGCCCCGACCAGCGCTGCTTCCAGCAGCGGCAGACCCAGCGTCTCGATATGGGACGGAAACACCAGCACCGTCTCGGCATAGAGCCGCAGGACCTCCTCCTGCGGCAGTGGGCCGAGAAAACGCAGCTGCTTCCGGATGGCCGGGAAAGCGGCCACCTGCGGCAGCTCCTCCTCCCGCAGGGTGAAGAGCATTTCATAGTCGGTGATCCCCTGCGCGGCGAGACGGCTCATCGCCCGCAGGATCAACTCATGATTCTTATAGGAATAGGCCGCCGCCGGATAAAAAAACTGCCGTTTCCAGTCTGCGGCCCGGAAGCGCCGGGGCGGCTGCTCCGGCAGCAGCGGCGGCTGAACACGGATTTTTTCCGCAGGGACGCCCGTCCGGCGGCAGACCGCCTCCTTCATCCAGTTGGTCTGGACAATGACCGCCGACGCCTTCCGGACCGAAGCGAGGATTCCCCGCCCAATCACATGCTGCACCACCCAAAGCCGCGGGTCCTTCAGGAGCCGAAAGCGATAATCCGAAAAAGGAATCGCCTGATGCAGATAGACCGTCTGCGGCAGGTGCGTCCGGCTGACCGCCAGATTTTGAAGACTGAACACCGCGTCGATCCGCTCCCGGCGAAGCAGGCGCTGTACCGTCACATGGTCGAACCAGAGCCGGTGCAGCCAGCTTTTTTTCACCCACGGGAACCGACAAACACGAATATTCCCGGCCTCCGGCAGCTCAGGCAGACCGACGCAAAAGACATAGTCCCGCGCATCGTCCCGGCTAAGCCGTTCATGATATTCCCGCAGCACGCTGAGCGCGCCGCCGGAATCCGCGGCCACATCCAGCACCAGCACCCGTCTGAGAGCGGCAGCTGTCCGTCCCATTCTCCCGACCGTCCTTTCGGAAAATCTGACGGCCGCAAACGGCGGCCAAATTTCTGTCAGCGCTCCGGCGCGGTTCCCTGTACCTGCTCGAGAATCGCATACAGACGCTTCATAAAAATTTCTTTCGTATAATTTGCCTCGTAATACCGGCGGCCACGCAGTCCCATTTCGCGGAACGCCTGTCTCTTATACACATCTCCGAGCCCACGAGACCTCTCTACATCTCG
>USLV01000189.1 GCA_900555705.1 uncultured Oscillospiraceae bacterium
GGCAGCGTCAGATGTGTATAAGAGACAGTTGAACACCAGCCGTCCCGGCTTTCCGACCAGCGCGGAAAGGTCGTCGCACGCCTCGGCAGCTATGCCGTAGCGCGCGAGCAGCGCACGGGCGGTCTCATCATCCGCGCGGTAATAGAAGCGATCCGCAGAAGTGAGGCTCCGGCTCCATTCCCCGGTGCCGAGCAGGATGTCGTATTCGTTCTGCGAGAGGACCTCGCCGTCCGCCCGCACCTTCAGCACGAGACGGGCCTCGGTCCGTCCGGCGGGCAGCGCCGCCGAGATCGGCAGCGAGAGCGGCAGAGAAGCGGTGGCGAAATAGGGCAGCGTGTCGAAGGACAGCGTTGCAGAGGCCAGCACCGCACCGTCGGCGACAACCGCGGCCTCCACCTGCGGCGACCGCAGCGTCTCCTTGCGGGTCGAATCGTTGATGAGGGTGACGGTCGTCTCGAGTGGACGGCCCGCGTAGAAGTGGCGGCCAAACAGCTCGGCGCTCGCGAGCACCGGCTGATAGGCCATCTTCAGCCGCTTGGCCGAGAGCATGGGCTGGATGCGCTGGCTGTCGTGCTGGTTATAGAACCAGGTCTCGAACGCAAAGAGCAGCACACCGCACATCCGGTCGTGCTCAACCCGGCGGAACATCTCGAGCAGCTCCTTGGTCAGCATTGCGTGACGGCTCAGGAAGTAGGCCGGATCGTTGTGCTCATAGGCCTTTTTGCCAACCGTGGTCTGCGGGGTCTGGTGCAGGAAGAGGTAGGCACGGGTCGGCAGTCCGTCCTCTGCGCGCGGATAGCCGGTCGCGCATTCCTGCGACATACAGGGACGGCCGGGGGTGGTATAATCCCGCCCGAACTCGCCGTTCATGTAATGGAAGAAGCAGGGGTTGTACCAGCCGAAATAGCCGTGCGGATCGTCCATGTCGCCGTCGTCGTAGCCATGGGCGAGGATGATCCGATCATAGCGGCCGGAACGCACCGCGTGCTTGCGGAAATAGGCGGAGTCACAGACGAGCGGCAGATGCGGCAGCACCTCGCGCACCACGCGGATACCGCCCTCGAGGATGCGGCCCTTCTCGATGACGACCTCGTCGGGCGCATCGTGGAGATAGAACTTCATCTCGTTGTTCATGGTCATGAGGAAGAGGGAGGGGCGGTTCCGATGACGCCGGATCATCCGCACGAGCTCCTCTTTCCAGAGCTTGATCGAGCGCTTGCTCGGAATATGTTCCAGCATCAGCCAGGTCCAGGTGCCCTCCAGCGACACCATAAGACCACCTTCGTCGGCGGCGTCCAGCCAGGCGCTGCACCACGGCGCAACGTGGGTACGGGTGGCCATGACGTTGTGCTCCAGCGCGAGGGAGATGAACTTCCGGGCGAGCAGCTTGTCGGTCGGCTTCACGTGGGCGGGCATATGGTTGCCGCCGCGCACCCAGAGCGGGCTGCCGTTATAGAGCAGCGTCTGGCCGTCGAACGCAACCGTCCGGAAGCCGACCTGCTCGCGATAGGTGTCGATCGCGTCGCCGTCGTGCTTCAGCGTAAAGGTCAGGTGATAGAGGTTCGGCGTGCCGGGGCCCCAGAGCAGCGGGGAGACCTTCGGGGTCTGGAAGGAGACGGTGCGCGACTCGCCCGCGGCGAGCGTAACCGTCTCGACCGTACCGCCGCAGAGATAGTCGCCGGTGGTCTTGTGGACGAGGGAATAGGCGAGCGTCGCCTCCCGGGCCTCCGCACCGCTGTTGGTGTACTGCACCTCGATGGTCGCGTCCTCCAGCGTCGGGACAAAGAAGCATTCGTCCACATGCAGCTTTTTGCTGATAATCAGCCGGACGCTGCGCCAGATGCCGCCCGGGTTGTTCATATAGAAGCCGTGCGGGATATCGTCGGTGCAGAATTCCCGACGCTCGCATTTGGTTTCGATCTCCTCGTCCTTTTCGCCCGCGTCGAGGATGTCCCAGGCGGTGGCATAGTTGTCGTCGACAGTGGAGGTCTTGACGGCGTGCTCCGACTCGTCGGTCAGACGGCGGTGCACCTCCACAGCGATCACGTTGCGCCCCTCGCAGACGAGGTCGCTGACGTCGACCTGCATCGGGGTGAACATGCCGATGTTCTCCCGGACGCGCACGCCGTTGAAATAGATCGCGCTGATCAGTGCGATGCCCTCGAAGTCAAGAACGACGCGCTTGCCGCGGATACCGCGGGGCAGGTCGAGATAGTGGCGGTACCAGGCCGAGCGGGTCCGCCGATAATCGAAGGTCTGGTTGAGGCAGCGGGTCATCTCCTCGACCAGATAGCTGTCGTTCATGCCCTTGTTGAGATCCCGCATGTTCTCGCCCTCGAGCCACGCCTGCAGCGGGATCCAGGAGGCGGGAACCGTCATGACGTGGGCCGAGCGGTCGTCATAGTCGACGGCGAGCGGCTCCTCCTTCAGCTCGTAATCCGGGATGAACAGCCAGCGGCCGTCGAGCGAGAGCTCGAGCCGCTCTTCGGGCAGGCCGGGCACGGCAAAAGGACGATAGGCCGCGCGCTCCCGGCTGCGGGCGCGTTCCTTCTCGTCCGGCGCGAGGGTGACCGAGGCGAGATAGTCCGGCTCTTTCTCGACGCCCGCGAGATAGTCGGCCGCGACCGGTGTCACGCGCACATCCTTGAACTGGGTCGGCAGATAGCTGCCGCCGAGAGAGACACTGCCGCTTTTAAACGGTGCGTCGTCGTCTACGAAGCAGAGCAGCGGCTTCTCCGAGCCGTCGAGATAGACGGCAATGGTATCACCCGCGCAGACCACGCGGATCTGATACCAGACGCCGGGCACCGGCGACCATTCGAGTGGCCGCAGCGCCAGCATCTTGTCATAGCCCTCGGCGCCCATGCGCGCGAGATAGAGATGGTTGTTGTTGCCGCCGCGAAGAGCCACGACATAGCGATAGTCGCGGCTGTGGTGCCGGAAACCGGCCCAAATCTGCACCTGTGCGGCATCCTCCGGCGCGCGCGCGGTGAACTCGAAAACAAAGTTTTCGAGTTCGACATTTTCCGCGGCCGCCCAGCCGTCGGTCACGGTCAGAATACCGTCCGCCGCCTCAAAGCTGCCGCGGTCGTAGGTTCGCCACGCGCCGTCGAGCAGGCCGTCCGCATGAATTGTGCGGGTAAATTGCTGATCCATAGTTGTTTCCTCTCCTTATTCCTGAATATCCTGCCAAAGCAGAAACATCCTGGTTATCATAGTAATACAAAAAACCGCTTCTGTCCAGCCCGAAAATGCAGCAAAGGCTATATTTTTTAAAGACCGGGGCGGAAAACCGATTTTTCTGAAAAAGTGGAAAAGACTGAGCGAAAAGGGCACGAGGAGAGCTATGGACAGCCTGTTCTCTTTCTGACCTCGTCGCCCCATGAAGCGGAGGCGAAATAGGAAGGATTAGACAGGATGCAGCAGATGTGATATGATAATCCATACAGAATGAGATGGAGGCGATGGTATGGACTATCGGACGCTCGGACGGACCGGACTGCGCGTCAGCGCGGTCGGTATGGGCTGTGAGGGGTTTGAGGGCAAGTCGGCGGCGGACTGTGCGGCGCTGCTCGATTGCGCGATGGAAAACGGTATCAATTTTTTCGATGTGTACACGTCGAATCCCGCTGTGCGGCAGCATCTCGGCACCGCGCTCCGCCGCTATCCGCGGGAGCGCTTTGCCGTACAGGGACATCTCTGCACGACCTGGAAG
>USLV01000190.1 GCA_900555705.1 uncultured Oscillospiraceae bacterium
GGATTTTCTGCGGACGCTAGCGGAGGATGTGCAAATCAGTGATATGGGGACGGTGACCGGCTGGCGCCGATGCGGAAAGCCGGATGCGCCGGTGCTGCTGCTCGAGGCACATATCGATGAGATCGGTTTGATGGTGACCGGGGTGGACGACGGCGGCTTTCTACGGGTGGCGCCCTGCGGCGGAGTGGATACGCGGGTGCTCGCGGCTACGGATGTTGTGGTGTACGGTGACCAGCCGTATCCCGGTGTATTCGGCTCGACGCCACCACATCTCAGCGGGGATGCGGACGAGCTGCCGACGGCGGAGGAGCGCGGGATTGACGTGGGGATGAGCCGCGAGGAGGTGCAGCGGCATATCCCGCTCGGCTCAGTGGTTGGTTTCCGGCCGAATTTTGCACCGTTGCTCGGCTCGCGGGTCAGCTCCAAGGCGTTGGACGACCGTGCGGGGGTGGAGGTGGTGCTGCGCTGCCTCGAGCTGCTGCGAGAGGAGACGCTGAACTGTGATATCGCGGTGATGTTCGCGGCACAGGAGGAGCTCGGTTGCCGCGGAAGTGCCCCGGCGACGTTTGCGCTCCGTCCGGACGCAGCAATTGCTGTGGATGTCAGCTTCGGCTACACGCCGGATGCTGATCGCCGGGAATGCGGTGTGCTCGGCAGCGGGCCGATGATCGGCATCGCCCCCACGCTGGATGAGCCGATGACCCGGCTGCTGGAGCAGTTGGCGGAGCGGGAGGAAATCTCGTTCCAGCGTGAGGTCATGGGCGGCAAAACCGGCACCGATGCGGATGTGATGGGCATTACAGGCGAGGGCGTGCGAATGGCGTTGCTCTCGATTCCGTTGCGGTACATGCACACGCCGGTGGAGACAGCGGATATGCAGGATGTGGAAAACACCGCCCGCCTGATGGCGGCGTTTGTGAAGGAAGGGGGCGCGCTGCTTTGACGGAACAGATACGACAGTTGGCGACTCCGGCCGGTATATCCGGCCGGGAGGGGATTGTGCGCGCCGCTGTGGAAGCGGTGTTGGCGGCGTGCCCGGCTGAGACGCGCGTGCAGACCGACCGGCTTGGGAATCTGCTGGTCGAGGTGACCGGACGAAAGCGGGCGGCGCGAAAGGTACTGTTCGCTGCGCATATGGACGAGGTTGGCCTGATGATTACCGGTATTACAGAGGAGGGCTTTCTGCGCTTCACGGAGGTCGGCGGAATCGATCCCGGGGTGTTGTTCGGCCACCGCGTGACGGTGAACGGCCATGTGGGTGTGATCGGCGGTAAGGCGGTGCACCAGTGCTCGGCGGAGGAGAAGAAACGACTGCCGAAGACGGCGGATATGCTGATCGACATCGGAGCGGCGGACCGTGCAGAGGCGGAAGCTGTTGCGCGGCCCGGCGACACCGCTGTTTTTGAGGATCGCTTTTTGTCGCTGGCAGGTAATCGATTTGTATCGAAGGCGCTGGATGACCGGGCTGGCTGTGCGCTACTGCTCTCCCTGCTGGAGGAGACGCCGGCTTATGATATTACGCTGGCGTTTACCGTGCAGGAGGAGGTCGGCCTTCGCGGAGCGGCGACCGCTGCTTTTGCCGTACAGCCCGAAATTGCGGTCGTGGTGGACGCCACCACGGCGGCGGACACCGCCGGTGTGCCGGAGGCGAAGCAGGTTTGTCGTGTGGGCGGCGGCGCGGTAGTCTCCTTTATGGATCGCCGTACGCTGTACGATCACGTGTTGTACGATGGAATTCTCCAGATAGCACGGGAAGCCGGGCTGCCGATTCAGAGCAAAACAATGGTGGCGGGCGGAAATGACGCCGGCGCAATCCAGACGGCGGGAGCGGGAGCACGCGTCGCCGCTGTGTCGCTGCCCTGCCGCTATATCCATTCTCCGGCCTGCCTGCTGGTTGAGGAGGATGTGCGCCATACCGGCACGTTACTGCGACTGCTGGCAGATACCCTCCCGGCGGAGGTGACAATATGATCCGGGAGGCGGGCGACCGCTTTTTGGAGCAGATGGTGCCGGATCGGGAAGCAAAGCTGAAAATTCGGGCGCTTTGGGAATCCTATGGAAAGCGACCGTTTGCACGCTTTTTTGCCGGGGATGGCGGAACGGCGATCGCATTGATGGACAGTACGGCTTTGGTGGCGATGGGGGAGGACACGGTCGAAGATGTAGCACTCTTTCTCTCGATGAATCCGGAGGTGTTGTCGGTTCGTACCGACGCGGATACCGCCGCAGAGATCGCCACACATTGGCGCGCAGAGGCATCCTACGGTCTTGTGATGACGCCTTCCCGTCCGCTTGAGATGGACGTGCGGGTGAAGACGGCGGAACCACGTGCGGTCTATCCGACGCTGCGTGCAGTATTCGGCAGCAGCATGCCTCCTTTTGACAATTGGTATGCGGATGTACACTATCGCCGCCGTCACGGCAGCTGCCGGCTGGCGGCGATCACAGAGGAGGGGACGGTGGTCGCGACGGCAATGACAACAGCGGAATGTGCGGGAGCTGCGCTGATCGGAGCGGTGGCGACCCTGCCTGCCAGCCGCGGCCGGGGACTGGCCTCCGCCTGTGTCTCGACGCTGGCGAGCGGGTTGATGGCAGAGGGGCGTCGTGTGCTGCTCTCCCCGAAAAACGACCGGGCCGCCCTGCTCTACCATCGGTTGGGCTTTGTCCCCTGCGGCCGCTGGGGCGTGGTGACCCGCCGCCCTGGACGTTGATTTCGAAAAGAAAGGATATACATACAGATCATGCAGACACCGTTTTTTACCATTGATGACAGGCTGTCGGCGCTCTCGGAGGAGGCGATGCGCCGGGCAGCGCCGGCTTTTGCCGCGATTGAGGAAAATGCTGATTATAATCAGCAGAAGGTGCTCGCCGCCTTCATCCACAACCATGTGAGCGAGAGCCATTTTACCGCTACCACCGGCTATGGTTACGGAGACCGTGGCCGGGATGTGCTGGATGCGGTGTTCGCCGAGGCGATGGGGGCAGAGGATGCGCTGGTGCGCCATAGCATCCTCTCGGGTACCCACGCGATCACACTGGCGCTTTTCGGCGTACTGCGACCGGGCGATACCTTGCTGATGGCGAGCGGCGCGCCGTATGACACGCTTGAGACTGTAATCGGGATCAGCGGCGACGCGCCCGGCTCGCTTCGCGACTTTGGCGTAAAGTATCGCCAGGTGGAGTTGACGCCCGCGGGCAAACCGGACCTGCCGGGGATCCGGCAGGCGCTGCGGGAGGACCCACATATTAAAATGGTGCACATCCAGCGCAGCCGCGGCTACAACACGCGGGAGTCTCTCTCGGTGGCGGCGATCGGGGAGATGATCGCTGCCGTGCGGGAGATACGGCCGGATGTGGTGGTATTTGTCGACAACTGCTATGGTGAATTTGTGGAGCGGGAGGAGCCGACGGCGGTTGGGGCGGATCTGATGGCGGGTTCGCTCATCAAGAATCCCGGCGGCGGCATCGCGGAAAACGGCGGGTATATCTGCGGGCGGCACGAGCTCGTGGAGCTCTGCGCGGCACGTATGACGACGCCGGGGCTCGGCCGGGAAGTCGGTGCGTCGCTCGGTCATAACCGGACGCTGTTTATGGGGCTGTTCCAGTCTCCGCATGTAGTAGGGGAGGCGCTCAAGACCGCTGTGTTCTGTGCGGCGCTCTTCGAATTGCTTGGTTATGAGGTATCGCCTGCCGCCGACG
>USLV01000191.1 GCA_900555705.1 uncultured Oscillospiraceae bacterium
AGAGAGGTCTCGTGGGCTCGGAGATGTGTATAAGAGACAGCTCGGGAGATTGGTCACGAGCGAGCCGTTGTTGTAGTTGCCGGAGGTGTCGCTCACCCGCGCGCCCTCGCCTTCCTCGAAGCACCACTCGCCGATCATCGCCTGTGCGGCGTGGCGGGCGGCGGGCATCGCGGCGGGAGTGGGCAGCATGTCGGTCTCCAGCTCGGGCGCCGGTGTCTCCCAGCTCGGGTCGAAGGTCACCGACCGGGCGCTGCCGTCATAGGTGATGGTGGCCTGATAGCTCTTCGACGTGTTGATGCCGATGCCGTAGTTCGGCTGGACGAATACGACGTGGAAGGTACGGTTCTCCAGCATTCCCTCGAAGGAACCGGTCCGCTCGCCGACCGTCAGCGTCTTGGACGTCTCGTCCCAGATAAAGGGGATCTCGGCGAATGCGCCGTTTTCGTAGTTGTAATTGTTGCCCTCGTCCTCATACAGCGTGAACGCGCCGTCCGCGCCCATATATACGCGCAGTTCGATCGGATCGGCGGATTCGGTGGCATACTGCTGGAACGGGCCGAGCGGCAGGATCGAGCCCGCGCGGACCAGCACCGGCAGCTTCTTGAGCGGCGCGGGCATCAGACGGGTTTCGCCCTTGCTGTCGATGACCTCGCCGGTCCAGAAATTGATCCAGCGGCCGGCGGGGATATAGACGTCGCGCGCCGTCTCGCCCGGATGATAGACCGGGGCGACCATCAGGGCCGGGCCGAACAGGAACTGATCCTCGGCACGGCAGGCGGCCGGATCCTCGCGGAAATCGAAGACCAGCGGACGCATGATGGTATAGCCCTCCTGCGTCACCTTACCGGCGAGAGAGTAGATATAGGGCATCATCCGCTCGCGCAGATGGATATAATCGGTGATATAGGCCTCATACTGGGCGCCGAACTGCCACGGCTCCTTGACACACTGCGCGCCGTGTACCCGCATGATGGTCATAAAGGTGGAGAGCTGCAGCCAGCGGAGGAAGGTTTCGCGGCTGTCGGGATCGTTGACGTTGATGCCAAAGTAACCGCCGGTATCCGTCGAGAAATAGGGCAGTCCCGAGGCGGAATAGTTCAGCGCGCCGAGGATTTCCTTATGCAGCTGGTCCCAGCCGGCGGGGATGTCGCCCGACCAGCTCTGGATGCCGTAGCGTTGGGTGCCCGCGACGGCGCCGCGGGAGAGGGTGTTGACCCGCTTTTGGTTGCCGGGGACAGCGCGCTGGCCCTCATAGACCGCGCGGTTGGTCAGCAGCGGATAGAGGGTGCCCATCAGGCGGGTGTCGCCGCCGAAGGCGGGCTCGCCCGCGTCGTTCGAAACCCAGAGGCTTGTCTCCGGCTCACAGGCGTCCAGCCAGATCGAGTCCATACCCTTGCTGAAGACATTTTGATCGATGCACTCCCAGTACATGGCTGCGGCCGTGGGATTGGAGGGATCGTAGTTCTGGCCGAAGCCGGACGGCGTGTCGAGCAGACAACCTGCCGCGCGCAATTTGTCGTAGGTCGGGGTGCCGGGCTTGAAGGAGGGCCAGATCGAGATAGAAGCGGTGACATGCTGCTCGTGCAGCGCGTCCATCATGGCCTTCGGGTCGGGGAAGTTTTCGTTCCACTCGAGGATGTTGTTGAAGTCCCCCTTCCACCAGAAGTAGTCGAGGACAATGTGGTCGAGCGGGATTTTCTTGTCGCGGAATTTCTCGACGATATCCAGCAGTTCCGCCTGTGAGCCATAGCGGTTGCGGGACTGGACATAGCCAAGGGCGTTTTTCGGCAGCATGGTCGCCCGGCCGGTTACGATGTAATAGCCCGCGATGACGTCGTCGAGCGCCGGGCCGTAGAAGAAATAATAGTCGGTATAGGGCGCGGCGTTGCAGGTGTAAGTATAGGCGTCGTCTGTCTCCGCCCAGCTCAACGCGCCGTTGGAGGTTACGTCGAAAAGAATGCCGTAGCCGCGGTTGGAGAGGAACATCGGCGTGCGCTTGCGGACGTTGTTCTGCTCGATCGAGACCGGAATATTCCGCAACCCAACGGCATCGTTGACGTTGCCGAAGCCATAGAGATATTCGGTTTTCGGCGAGGCGAAGGTCTGGCCGATGCGATAGCAGGTCTGACCGGCGATCTCCTTTTCCTCGACTGTGCGGCCCGCCTCGGCGGTAATCTGCTCGCCTGAGGGGGTATAGAAGGAGACGGCGTCGGAGGCGCTGTCGATTCGCACCTCGAGTTGATCCGTCGTCAGCCGGACAACCCCGGCCTCCTCCGTCTTCGTATGCGCCACCGGCGCCCAGCTCTGCGAGACCGTGAAGGTGTGCAGCGTTTTTTCAGCGAACTCACCGGACGGCGAGTAGCGGACGCGCACAATGTTTGATGCACAGAAGGATACATCCAGCTTTCCCATGTTCAGGCCCATTCCTTTCGTTTACTTTTATGTCATGACCGAAAATCCATTTTTTGAATTCCAGCTAGTGTTATAATAGGAAAAAGTGCTGCATTTGTCAATGGCTTTCCGGGAAGTTTCTGTGAGGAAACGTGAATTGTCAAATCCGCGGCAGCGCGGTATACTAATGAAGGAAAGCGGGGGATGGGGATGCACGATGCGGACAGACTGCTCAAAGAGGTGACGGCAGAGGCGCGGGCAGCCGGTATACCGGTTTCGGCAGCGATTGACCCGCATGTGCGGATCAATCGCCGGGCGACCACCCGCTTCGGCTGCTGCATCCTGCAAAACGGCCGGTTTATCATCGAACTGTCGGAACGGCTGCTGGATGCGCCGGAAGCCGCCTGCCGGGAGACGCTGGCGCATGAGCTGCTGCATACCTGCCGTGGCTGCCGCAACCACGGCGTGCGCTGGAAGGACTACGCCGCCCGCATGAACGAACGCTACGGTTATGCCGTTGCCCGGACAGCCTCCTGCGAAGCGCTGGGGGTGGCGGATACGCGGCAGTTTCGCTACTGGCTGCGCTGTGAGCAGTGCGGCGCGCGGATCGGCCGCAGCCGCCGGTCGGCGTTGATCCGGGAGCCGGAGCGCTATCGCTGCCGCTGCGGCGGACGGCTCATATTGACGGAGGACGGCGGTTCATGATAGAATATCCCGAGCAAAAACGCGGAGGACGGACATATGAATATCATTTTCCTGCTGAAGCCAAAGGCGACGGTGGCTTTTTTATATGAGGACAGCACCATCCGGCAGGGACTCGAAAAGTTGCGGGTCCGCGGCTATACCGCCATTCCGGTGATCACGCGGGACGGGCGGTATGTCGGGACGGTCAGCGAGGGAGATTTTCTCTGGCATCTGGTGGATACCGGCACCGGCGACCTGCGGTCGCAGGAGGCGTTCGGAATTCGGTCGATTCTGCGGCCGGGCTGGAACCCGCCGGTGGAGATCACCGCCACGATGGAGGAACTGCTGCTGCGGGTGATGGAGCAGAATTTTGTGCCGGTGGTGGATGCACGCGGGGTGTTCATGGGGATTATCACCCGGCGGGATGTCATCCAGTATTTCGGTCACGAAATCGGCGCCGGGCAGACGGCGAATGCGCCGCTGTCGGCGGAATAAAACAGCAGAACAGAAAACCGTCGGTTCGACTTGTCGAACCGCCGGTTTTTTTAATTTATAGAATTGTTCCGCACTCAGACGCTCTTTTCTCGCACCTCTGTCTCTTATACACATCTGACGCTG
>USLV01000192.1 GCA_900555705.1 uncultured Oscillospiraceae bacterium
GTCGTCGGCAATGACGTATGGATCGGGCGGGAAAGCGTCATCATGCCGGGGAGCCGGATCGGTGATGGGACGATTGTCGCCGCCTATTCTGTTGTTACCGGTGTGGTTCCGCCATACAGCGTGGTTGGCGGCAATCCGGCACGTTTCATCAAAAGGCGTTTCGATGAGGAACTGATTGAGCTGTTGTTGCAACTCCGCTGGTGGGACTATCCCGCCGAGGCGCTCACAGAGCTTCTTCCACTTCTCTGCAACCCCGATCTGGAAACCGTTCGGGAACACATTCGTACACTGCTGCAAAGGCGCACGGAATAGAGGGCCACTCATATGTATATAAAAACGGAGGGAAGCGATGCTTCCCTCCGTTTTTTGCCCAGATATCTGCCCAATACCGATTTTTATTTCATCATGCTGGCAACTTCATCCGCGAAGTTGTCCTCACGCTTCTGCAGGCCCTCACCCTTCTCGAAGCGCACATAATCGGTCACCTTCATCGCGCCGCCGACAGCTTTCGCCTGATTGGCGACATATTGCTCAACCGTCAGATCGCCGTCCTTGACGAACTCCTGCTGCATCAGGCAGTTCTGCTCATAGAACTTGCGGATGCGGCCCTCGACCATCTTCTCAATCACGGCAGCCGGCTTGTTCGCCGTCTTCGGATCGTTCTGAATCTGCGCCATCAGGACGTCCTTCTCGTGGGCGACATCCGCCTCCGGGACGGTGGTCTTGTCGAGATAGAGCGGATTCAGCGCCGCGATCTGCATCGCGACATCCTTGCCGCACTCCACCAGCTGCGCCGAGCCGGAAGCTGCTGCGTCTGCCTCAAAGCGAACCAGCACGCCGATACGGCCGCCGCCGTGCACATAGGCCACGCAGTCGCCCTCATAGCGGGCGAAGCGACGCACGCTCAGGTTCTCGCCAATGACCAGAATCTTATCACGCAGCGCCTCGGCAACCGAAGCATATTCCCCGCAGGGAAGCTCCATCAGCGCATCGACGTCCGCCGGCGCCTTGTCGACGATCACATCCGCAACCGCCTTGACAAACGCCTGGAACTCCGCATTCTTTGCAACGAAGTCGGTCTCGGAGTTAACCTCAACGACAACGCCGATCTTTTTTGCTTCGTCCACCGCCGCATAGACAACACCCTCGGCAGCAATACGGCTGGACTTTTTCGCAGCCGCGGCAAGACCCTTCTCGCGCAGGATATCAATGGCCTTGTCCATATCACCGTCGGTGGCGGTCAGGGCCTTTTTGCATTCCATCATGCCGACGCCGGTTCTCTCACGCAGCGTCTGCACGTCTTTTACAGTAAACGCCATTTTAAGACCATACCTTTCGTTTTCTTCATATCGTCCGAAGACGTCTTCTTATTCCGCAGCTTCCGCCGTCTCGGTCTCCGCCTGCTCCGCCGTCTCTTCGGCGGCATTCTGCTCGCCCTGGTTGCCCTCGATGATGGCGTTGGCCATCACGCCGGCGATCAGCTTCACAGCACGGATCGCATCGTCGTTGCCAGGAATGACATAATCCACATCGTCCGGATCACAGTTGGTGTCGACAATGGCGACAACCGGGATACCGAGCTTCTTCGCCTCGGAAACCGCGATCTTCTCCTTGCGGGGATCGACGATGAACAGCGCACCGGGCAGCTTGTTCATCTCTTTAATACCGCCGAGGAACTTCTCGAGCTTTTCGATCTCGTGGTTCAGCTTGATAACTTCCTTCTTCGGCAGCAGATCAAAGGTGCCGTCCTCTTCCATCTTCTTGAGCTGGTTCAGACGGGCAATACGGCCGCGAATGGTGCGGAAGTTGGTCAGCATACCGCCAAGCCAGCGGGCGTTGACATAGTGGGCGCCGGCGCGGAGAGCTTCCTCGCGGATGGAATCCTGCGCCTGCTTCTTGGTGCCGACAAAGAGCACCGTCTGGCCGCTCGCCGCCAGATCGCGCACAAACATGTACGCCTCTTCCAGCTTACGGACGGTTTTTTGCAGATCAATGATGTAGATGCCGTTGCGCTCCGTGAAAATATAGGGCGCCATCTTGGGGTTCCAGCGGCGGGTCTGATGTCCGAAGTGGACACCGGCCTCGAGCAGCTGCTTCATGGATACGACTGCCATAGTTTTTTCCTCCTTGGTTTGTCCTCCGCAGATGCGGGCCCGGACACCGCGGCGGTCGCCGTCGGCACCAGTCAGGGCGCATGCTTCTGCGTGTGAAATATTTTAGGCTGGTATAGTATACCATGCCTTCCCGCGAAATGCAAGTCTTTTTTTGTTTTTTCGCGCGGTGTATTCAGCGTCCGCCGAAGATACCACCGAGAATGCTCGCAGCACGGCGGCGGCGCGGCTCACAACAGACGCCCGGACGGTTGACGAGAATCGTCTCCTCGCCGATCACCTCGATCTCCTTCCAGGGAATCACCACGTCCTCCTCACAGCCCATCAGCCCGAAGCATTTTGGGCGGCCGTGCAGCACGATGGACACGAGACACGCCGTACAGGTATCGACCTCCACATCGTCCACGCTTCCAAGACGCGTGCCGTCGCATACATTGATGACTTCCTTGTTGTGCAATTCCGTAACCCGGCAAAACATGGCTCTGCTCCTCCTTTTTCAACAATGCGCATTGTTTCTCATACAGAGCTATATGCACCGTTCTGCGGAAATATGCCCTCCGGGCGCTGACTGTCCACCGAACTCTCCTCTGTCCGGCAGGGGCGATAGTCTCCGTCCGGCCGCATCTCCCAGCTGTTTTCCGTATCCCGTTCGCACAGGCGCAACAGCGCCAACGCCCGCTCCCGCGCGTCGTCCTTCAGTTCCGCAAATGCTTCCACCCGTCTCTCGGTATTACGACGGAGCAGGTCGCCGGAGCCCATAAAGACGCGGCAGCGCTGTCCCTCCCCGAACTGGAAGAGACGCGTATGCTCAAGATAGCGGCCGACGATGCTGCGAACCGTGATATGATCGGTGAGGCCGGGAATTCCCGGCCGAATACAGCAGATGCCGCGGACCAGGAGACGGACGGTCACACCCGCTTTCGACGCCCGCACGAGCGCCGCCATCACCTCAGGGTCTCCGAGGGCATTCAGCTTCCAAACCACCAGCCCCTGCGCGCCGCGCGCGATCTCCCGTTCGAGCAGTGCCAGCAGTTCCCGCCGGAATCCGCGCGGTCCGATCCAGAGCGCGGCAGCAGGAGGCGGGAGCTCTCCCACCTCGAGTGCCCGAAAAACAGCTGCCGCGTCCATACCGATTCCCGTATCCGCGGTCAGGTAGCAGAGGTCGGTATATTGTGTCGCTGTTTTCTCGTTGTAGTTACCGGTGCCAATCTGGGTGATATGGCGGAACACACCGCCTTCCCGCAGGGTGATCAGGCACAGCTTGGCATGCACCTTATAGTCCGGCAGCCCATCGACGACGGTGCAGCCCGCCTCCTCCAGCACAGCAGCATAGTCGAGATTGGCCTGCTCATCAAAACGGGCGCGCCATTCGACCAGACAGACCACCCGCTTGCCGTTTGCAGCGGCACGACAGAGGGCGGCCGCCACCCGACTGTGCGCCGCCAGGCGATAGATGGTCATGCGGATGGAGGCGACAGCTGGATCCTCCGCCGCCTCTTCCAGCAATGCAAGGAATATCTCCATGCTGTCATAAGGATAACAG
>USLV01000193.1 GCA_900555705.1 uncultured Oscillospiraceae bacterium
CCAGCAAGCAAGCAATCCCCCGCGCAGCGCGCCGAACCGCCCAATCGCCGTCACAGCATACTCAGAACAGGTCGGAAGGAACCGGCAGGTCGGCGGTCTTTTCGGAGATATCGTCCGCTGATACCAGCGGATACAGGCAATCATCAGCCGCTTCATCTCAGCACGCCTGCCGCCTTCAACTGCTTCTCCATCGCTTTCTTCACCTCTGTGCTCTTCACAGACGCGGTTTTGACCCGGGCTACAAACACCAGATCAAAGCCCGGGCAAACGTCGGGCAGCAGTGCCCGATAAGCCTCCCGGATCACCCGGCGACAACGATTTCTGGCAACCGCCTTTCCGATTTTTTTTCCTGTTGTGATTCCTATACGGGTGACGCCCAGCCGGTTCTTCCGCACATAGGTCACCAATACCGGATGCACCTGCGATTTTCCACGATAATAGAGGGTGCGAAAATCCTTATTGCTTTTCAAAACCGTCCATCGCGCCATCTTTCCGACAGTCCTTTTTCCGGTTCTTCCATAAGAAAAAAAGCCACACAATGGTGGCCTTTTTTAATAGGTGAGCCGTTTTCTTCCCTTTGCTCTTCTGCGAGCCAGCACCTTGCGGCCGTTGGCCGTGGCCATTCTCTTACGGAAGCCGTGTTCCATTTTACGGTGGCGCTTTTTCGGCTGATACGTACGCAGCATACGCTCATCCCCCTTTCGGACTGGGTTGGTTGTCTGTTCAGACAGAAAGAGACAACCTTGCGAGGATACATTATAACCTGTCCGGGAGCGAAAAGTCAATATGCTTTTTGGATTTTCGCACTGTTTTTCCCAATCTTTTTTTTGCATTGTGCAGAAAAAGCCGCAGCTCTACCAGATGTTGTGTCTCTTTTCGATTCTGTCGGTTTTAAACTTCCGTTCTTTTTGATGTTGAAAACTTGGCTCGGTTATGGTATAATTCAATATATATGTATTTATAAAGAGACCAATAGAACAGGGGAGTTAAGTCGGTACTATGGAAACCATCAAAGACGCCTGGTCGGGCATACTCGACTATCTTCATAATATGGAGGATATCAGTCAGGTTGCTTATAACACCTGGTTGACCTGTCTGGAACCGCGCGGCATCGAGGACGGCAAAATGGTCATCTGTGTTCATACGGATTTCCAAAGAGGCATCATTCAGGATTGCTATAGCCTTAAAATTGAGGATGCTATTCAGCATGTGCTCGGAATCCCGCTCAAAGCCGAGATCGTCTCGGATGAGACCCACCATGAGGAGCCGGGCGAGGAGGAACTCGTCGTCGATTCTCTGATTACAGCCAATCCGGATTATGAGTATTCTTTTGAAAACTTTATTGTCGGCCCCTCCAATCAGTTCGCCCACGCTGCTTCACAGGCAGTGGCGAAAGAGCCCTCTTCTATTTATAATCCCTTATTTATTTATGGGGACTCCGGTCTTGGCAAAACCCACCTGATGTATGCCATCTGCAACGAGATTAAACGCAAGAACCCCCATTTCAACATCATCTATACGAAGGGCGAAACCATGACCAACGAGCTGATCGAAGCGATCCGCAATGGACAGACAGCGGATTTTCGCGCGAAATATCGTCTGGCAGACGTCCTGCTCGTGGATGATATTCAGTTCATCGCCGGTAAGGATAGTACGCAAACCGAGTTCTTCCATACCTTTGAAGCGCTTCATCAGGCCAAAAAGCAGATTGTCCTGACCTCCGACCGGCCGCCGAAGGAAATTGCCTCACTCGAGGAGCGGCTGCGCAGCCGCTTTGAAGCCGGTCTCCTCGCGGATATCCAGCCGCCGGATCTCGAAACCCGCATCGCCATTGTCAAACGGAAGGCCAAGCTGCTGGAGCTGGAGCTCAGCGACGATATTGCGGAATACATCGCCTCTCAGCTCAAAACGAATGTCCGCCAGCTGGAGGGCACCGTCCGCCGCATCTTTGCCCATCAGCTGCTCGCCGGTGAAAAGCCCTCCATCACGGTTGCGCAGACCGCCATCCGTGATATCCGCAATAACAGTCAGCCCGCGCCGGTAACCGTCGATCGGATCATTTCCGAGGTCTCCCGAACAATGAATATCTCTGCGGAGGACATCCGATCCAAGAAGCATTCCGCCCCTATCTCCCGCGCGCGACAGGTCGCGGTTTATGTCGTCCGCGAGGTGGTCACCTCCCTGTCGATGAAAGCAATTGGTCAGGAGTTCGGCGGCCGCGATCACTCTACCATCGTGTTCACGGTCAAAAAGGTCGAGGATCTGATGCAGCGGGACGATTCCTTTAGAGGAATGGTGATGGATATCATCAAAAACGTAAGCGATAAATAACCCTTTCTTTTTCCACATTTCCACGTGGAACGGCATCAAAGATTTCACTTTTCCTCAACATTTCACAAACGCCGTTCCACCGTGCTGTGGAAGAACGAAAACCGTCGAATACTTTCCCCCATTTTCCGCACCAGTCTTTCACCTTGGATTTTTCGCTTTTTTCGGCATGAGAACTGGCCTGCGGACGGTTTTCCCCTTTTCCACAGGCCCTATTACGATGACGGAGAAAAGAATACTATGTTATATATATGACGGAACGAGAGCGGATAGAACCCGCATTCTCACCTGTTGAGAACCGGCCGTCAAAATTTTGAAAGGCAGTGACAATTATGAAATTTAAGTGCTATACGCAGACGCTGATGGATGCGGTCAACAACGTCCAGCGGGCCGTCTCCGGAAAAAGCGCTGTCCCTGCGCTGGAGGGAGCGCTGCTCCGGGCAAACGGTTCCTCACTCTTCCTGGCCGGCTACGATATGGAGATCGGCATTACCACCACCATTGAAGCGCAGGTGGACGAGCCGGGTGAAATCGTTCTCAATGCCCGGCAGTTCAGCGACATCGTCCGCAAACTGCCGGATGAAGAGGTTATGCTTTCGGCAGATGAAAAACTGAATGTACAGATCATCAGCGGTTCCGCCGCCTTTACCATTATGGGCATTTCCGCGGCGGACTATCCCGAGCTGCCGTCTGTGGACGACGGAGTTGGCCTGTCTCTGCCGCAGACGGTTCTGAAAAGTATGATTCGCCAGACGCTGTTTGCCGTTGCCCAGATGGACGCTGGTCGGCCGGTGCATACCGGTACCCTGTTCGAGGTGGAACAGGAGATGCTGCGGCTGGTTTCGGTCGACGGGTCTCGGCTCGCCATGAGGAGCGAACCCATCAAGGCGAGTGAACCGATGAAATTTGTCGTGCCGGGCAAAACGCTCAGTGAGGTGCTCAAGCTTTTGCAGGATGAGGAAAATCCGGTGTTTATCGCGGTGGGCCGGCGACATATTGTATTGCAGATTGATGGATATGCTGTGATCTCACGTCTGCTGGACGGTGAGTTTCTTGCCTATCAGAAGGCCATTCCGCAGACCGTCGGCACAACGATTCGTGTGAAAACGCGCGAGATGATGGATGCCGTAGAGCGTGTTTCGCTGGTGATCAACGACCGGATGAAATCCCCGCTGATCTGTCGGTTCTGCGACGGTCGTATCCAGTTCTCCTGTACGACGCCGCTCGGCAGCGCCAACGACAGCATCCCCTGCGAGATGCAGGGAACGGATGAGGAGATCGGCTTCAACAGTCGGTTCCTGCTGGAT
>USLV01000194.1 GCA_900555705.1 uncultured Oscillospiraceae bacterium
GGAGGACACACCGTCATGACCGCAACGACCCGTTTTTCCTCGAACGTTGTCTCCGCCAAGGCACGTGCCATGTTCGGCCATGCGCTCCGGACCGAGCAATACGCCGCGCTGCTGAACTGCCACAGCGTCAGCGAGGTCGCGGCCTATCTGAAAAATGAGACGGTTTATGGAACCGTACTCGCCGGCATCAACGAGGCCACCATCCATCGGGGACATCTCGAGGCGCTGCTGCGGCGGAAGCGTTGGAACGACTATGCCTCCCTTGTCCGATATGATTTCTCGGTCGGCTCGCACATGGCCGACTATCTGATTGAGCGGGAGGAGATTGAACAGATCGTGGCCTGCCTGCGTATGATCGGAGCGGGACAGGGCGATGAATTTGTGCTTTCGATGCCGGACTTCTTCGCCGCCCACACCCGGCTGGATATGCTGAAGATGAGCCGTGTCCCGGATTTTCAGTCGCTGCTCAAAGCGTTGAAAGGCACCTTTTATTATCGGCTGCTTTCGCCGTTTTCCCCGGAAACAGAGGATGAAGCGCCGTCATTGACCGCTATCGAGACCGCGCTCTATACCCATCTCACCCATACGCTTTATGCCGTCATCGGTAACGTCTCCGGCGAGCTTCGGCGCCAGCTCATCAGTCTCTACGGTGCGCGGATCGATGCGCAGAACATTCTGCGCATCTTCCGGCTCAAACATTTTTTTGGTGCGGAGCCGGAGCAAATCCGGGAGAACCTGTTGCCATGGGGAGGGTGCATTTCCGGCAGAACAGCCGAGCGCATGATCACGACAGCGGACGCGGACGAAGTAACACGGTTGCTCTTCTCCTCCTCGCTCGGCAAATGGCTGCCGAAGGAGCAGCGGCAGCTCACCCATGATCTCGACCATCGCATCCCCTGCTTCTCCGCACGGCACTACATGTATTTTTCCACCTATCCCGCCGTGGTGCTGCTATCCTATATGACGCTTATGGAAACCGAGCTCGACGATCTGATCAACATCATCGAGGGCATCCGCTACGGGCTGCCTCCCGAAGAAATTAAGCCCATGCTGATTCTGATGGGCATGGAAAGGAAGTGAGGCCGGTTGGCTGTTGCGAAAATGAGACTGGTCAACATTATGGGCCAGAGTCAGTCCCTCAATCGTCTGGCGGAGGTCTGCGGCACCTGCGGCGTGTTTCAGCCGGAAGATGCCCTGTCTTTTTATTCCAACACCTCCGATTTCATGGCGGTGAACGAGGAGAATCCCTATTCCGCACCGCTTGCCCAGCTCGAAACCACCGTCGGCCGTATCGGCGGAGAGTGGGATGCCGCCGCCAAGCCCTGCTCCTGGCCGGATGAGCAGCTGCTGCAATATGTCGCGGACTTTTCGGAAAAATCGTTGGCGCTGACCGCCCGGCAGAGCCGGCTCGCCACGCTGCTTGAGGCACAGAATAAGGATATCGAGCAGTTCGAGCATTTCAAGGGCCTGAACATCGACCTCGATACGATTCTCCACTGTGAGACGATCAAGGTACGGTTCGGGCGTCTGCCGCGGGAGAGCTTCGATAAGCTGCAGGTCTACAGCGACAATCCTTATGCTCTCTTTTTCCCCGGCGTCATCGACCGGGACTATTACTGGGGTGTCTATTTCGCCCCGAAGGACTATTCCTCCGATGTCGACCGCATCTTCTCAAGCCTCTATTTCGAACGGATGCGGCTGCCCGACGCCAACGGCACTCCCGAACAGATCATCGAGGAATTGCAGGAAACCCGTGCCGAGACACTTCGGCAGATGTCGGACGTACAGGCACAGCTCCAGACCTTCTGGAAAGCGGAGGCGCCCGTCTGCGGACGGGTACATGCCCGGTTGAAGCAGCTCAACTATTTCTTCGGAATCCGCCGCTATGCGGTGCGCTACCGCGATGAGTCCATCCTGCTGATCGGCTGGATTCCCGCGAAGAGTGAGGCTGCCTTCCGGAAGGCGCTCGATGCCGTTCCCGGCGTTGAATACACCGTCGAAAAGCCGTCCGATCATCCGCAGCATGTCCCGCCGGTCAAACTCCAGAACCACGGTCCCATCCGACTTTTCGAGTTCTTCGTCGATATGTACGGCCTGCCGCGCTATAATGAAATCGACCCGACCGCCTTTGTCGCCATCACCTATACACTGCTGTTCGGCATCATGTTCGGTGATCTTGGCCAGGGACTGATCGTCTCGCTGGTCGGCTGGTTCATGTGGCGGTTCAAAAAGATGGCAGTCGGGCGTATCCTCATCCCCTGTGGCATCAGCGCAGCGCTCTTCGGCTGTGTTTTCGGCTCGGTCTTCGGCTTTGAGCATGAAAGCCAGTGCTACGGCGACGATGCCGAACAGGGCGAAAATCCACATCGGGGCGGTGAAATCATAGGAGACGTTGCCGTCGGGCAGCGTGAATTTCGCATAGCGGTCGATCACCCAGCCGATGAGCATCGGCACGCACATCAGGCCGATGTTCTGCACGTAAAAGATCAGCGCATAGGCCGTGCCCAGTTGTTTCTGCGGGATGATCTTCGGCACCGAAGGCCACATGGCCGACGGAACGAGCGAGAAGGCGATGCCCAGCAGCACCATGACGATCAGCGCGAACCACCACTCGTTGAGAATCGGCAGCGCGAAGAGCACGTGCACGGCTACGAGCATCATGGCGCCGACGACCATGAGCGTGGCGCCCTTGCCGATACGGTCGTAGAGCGAACCGAACAGCGGCGTGAGCAGGATCGTGCCGAAAGGCAGGATCGCCGGTATGTCGCCGGCCATGACGGGATCGACGCCGTATTTGTAGATCATCAGCTGCGCGGCGAATTTCAGGAAGGGGAAGACGCCTGCATAGAACATCAGACAGAGCAGTGCGATGAGCCAGAACCCCTTGTTGGTGACTACGAATTTGATGTCGCTGAGTTTGAATCCCTCCTCCTCTTCGCCCTGCGCGGCGGCGATCGACTGGTCGAGCCGTCGGTCCATTACGCAGTAGACCAGATAGGCCAGCAGTCCGATGCAGAGCGCCAGCGCGCCGAAAAATACGGGATAGGAGATTCCACCCCATGCCGCGGCGATGCGGGGGCTGAAAAAGAGTGCGGCGGCCGTTCCCAGACGCGCCATGGCCACCTGCAAGCCGAGCGCCAGCGCCAGTTCGTGGCCGGTGAACCATTTGACGATCACTTTCGATACGGTGATTCCGCAGATTTCGGCCATCTTCGGCCCCTGCGCGGGCGGTGCGGTCTATTCGCCGGCACTGACCGACTTCATCATCATGAAGAAGGAGACCTCGAACATGTTCCTCACCGGCCCGAAGGTCGTCAAGACCGTCACGGGCGAGGATATCGACGCCGAGCACCTCGGTGGCGCCAGCGTCCATGCCAGCAAGAGCGGCGTGACGAGCTTCACGGCCAAGACCGAGGAGGAGCTCATGGGCGACATCCGCACGCTGCTGACCTACCTGCCCTCCAACAACCGTGAGGAGGCGCCGCGCGTGGCTTGCGACGACCCCGTCAGCCGCAAGGAGGAAATCCTCAACGAGATCATCCCCGACGACCCCAACCAGGCCTACGATATGTACAAGGCTGTCTCTTATACACATCTGACGCTGCCGACGAAGCTAGAAGTGTAGATC
>USLV01000195.1 GCA_900555705.1 uncultured Oscillospiraceae bacterium
GTCTCACACATGGCCAGCTGTTCCCGGACAAAACCGCGGATGGCCATCGCTTCCTCCCGCGTCGGCAATACGTCACGCACAAAACGATCGTGCAGCACAAGCGTCCCGATCGGCAGCGAGGCACTGGCTGTCATCTGCCGATCACGAAAGGCAAATATCTGACAGCTGCCGCCACCGAGATCCAGCCCGGCGCCGCACTCTGCGTCCACCGCGCGCAGCAGCCCTGCGAGGTCATAGCGCGCCTCCTCTTCGCCGGTCAGCACCCGGATCTCGACACCACGTGCCCGGGCGGCATCGAGCGCCTCACGCTGATTGACGAGATGCCGCAGAGAGGCAGTTGCGAAGCAGTGCAGCTCCACAACCTGCAGCAGCTCCGCCAGACGACGGAACCGGTCGAGGACATCACACAACGTTCGGATGCCCGCCGAAGACAGTACCCCCGCCCGCACATAGCCAAGCAGCGCCGCAGCCGCCCGTTCCCCGAGCAGCAGCTCCACCTCGCCGTCTACACAGTCGTATACATTCAGCCGGATCGTGTTGGAGCCCACATCGATGATACCGATCCGCATGGCCATCGCCTCCTTCACGCAGCATTCAGAGCTGTTTCTTGATCCGCTCGAGCGCCCCTTTTTCGAGACGGCTCACCTGTGCCTGGCTGATACCGATTTCGGCGGACACCTCGATCTGCGTCATACCCTTGAAAAAACGCAGATTGAGGATGCGTTTTTCCCGGTCGCTCAGATTCCGGATCGCCTCCTTGAGCGCGATCTCGTCCAGCCAGTTGCTGTCGTCGTTGTGATCACCGACCTGATCCATAACATAAATGGTATCGCCGCCGTCGGAATAGACCGGCTCATAGAGGCTCACCGGCTCGACAATGGATTCCAGCGCCAGCACAACCTCCTCCTTCGGCAGATCGAGCTCCCGCGCGATCTCCTCAACGGTCGGCTCACGGAGATACTGGTTGGTCAGCCGCTCCTTGACCTGCATGGCCTTGTAGGCGAGATCGCGTACCGAACGACTGATGCGGACACTGTTGTTGTCGCGGAGATAGCGACGAATTTCGCCGATGATCATCGGCACCGCATAGGTGGAAAAGCGCACATTCTGGGAAATATCAAAATTGTCGATGGATTTGATGAGGCCGATACAGCCGACCTGAAACAGGTCGTCGAGGTTTTCGCCCCGCTGGGTGAACCGCTGGATAACGCTGAGAACCAGACGCAGATTGCCGTTGACCAGTTCTTCGCGCGCCTGCGGGTTCGAGCCGTCCCGCATCTCCCGCAAAAGCCGCATTTTTTCCGCCTCGCTGAGCACCTTCAGCGTCGACGTGTTGACCCCGCAGATTTCCACCTTATTGTACAAAAACGGTCACACCCTTTCAGTCGTTTCAGAAAGAGTATGACCGTTTCTTTTCTTTGTCATGCAGAGAGCACTCTGGAAGAATTCGCCATCCTTCGTGCCGGAAAACAGCTTCTACTGGATAACCTGCTCCAGGTCGTCGAACATCGGATCATCGAAAAATTCCCGCAGACTGATCTCACAGCCGTCGCAGATTTTCTGAATCGAAACGACTCCCGGATTGCCGCTTTTGGCGTTGAGAATACTGTAGATGGTAGACGGTGGCATGCCGCACTGATTGGCCAGTGCGTTGACCGCAAATTCCCGTTCCGCACAAAGCGCCAGTATCCGTCGAGCCACTGCTGTTTTTACATCCATAAATTGATCGTCATCCTTTCCCACATTTGCACAATATCGTACACTATTGTATGTGGGTATGCGATAAATCGTGTGTGATATATCGCAAAATATAAACAATTGATCACAAAATATCAAAACAGCAAAATCCGGCCGCCGGAATCCACAGGATCCCGGCGGCCGGACAGGACACCCGACTGCTTACACCCAGCCGGTTTTATTAATTTCATGGGTTTCGAGATAGGTTTCAGGGGCAATATCATCGTAGATAAAAGCGTGCAGGATATTCCCGGCAAACTCCAGGTTATAATACACCGTCGACGAGCCCGTCACCTCGCGGAAGTCGCCGTTGATGACATATTCCAGCATCGGGATGCGGGTCTGCTCAAAGGCGACGTCACCGACGAGAATCCCTGCCAGACTCAGAATATCGTCATATCCGAGCGAGGTTTCCATATAGGGCAGCAGAGTCTTGATCAACCCCGGATATTTGCTGACTCCCATGCTGAGCGCCTTGTTGAACAACTGCTCCATTACATACCGCTGGCGATCCGTCCGGCCAAAATCATCCCGGGAACCGTTGGGATTGCTGACATGGCGAATACGGGCATAGCAAACCGCCTGTACCCCATTGAGGGTCTGGGTACCCGCTTTGGTGATATAATCGCGCGGGGTTCCCACCTCGGCCGACATGGAGCGGATGTGGATGTTGGCGTCATTTCGCTCCGCTTCGGTGACCGTGACCTCAATACCGCCGACAGCATCGATGATATCCGCCATACCGGCAAAATTGACCGTCGCATAGTGCCGGATATTCAGTCCAAAGTTCTGATTCAGCGTTTTGATTGCCGTGTCAACCCCTTTAGCGTAGGCGGAATTGATCTTGCCGTAGCCTTTGCCCGGGATGGGAACAAGGGAATCGCGCATCACAGAGGTCAGCTTAATCTTATTATGGATCTGATCGATGCTGATAATCATGATCGAATCGGAGTTGCCCGTCAGGCGATTCTTATTGCGGGAGTCCACACCGAAGAGGGCGATATTGACAATATCCTTCGACAGGGAGTTGTTCGTGATGCCGAGTTGGCTGTCGGTCATATTGTCGAGGATATTGTTACGATTATATCGGAATTGCCAAAGAAGCGTACCGACAACCACCATGAACGCACCGAAGAGCGTCATGATTGAAATCAGCGCAATGGCACAGCCCTTTTTTCGGCGGCCGGCTTTGGCTTTTTTGGTTTTTTTGGCATGTTTTTCGGACATGAAACGTCACCTCGCGACTTAGTATACCGCAACCGAGGTGAAAAGAAAAGTAAAAGTTTTGTAAACGGTTAAAAATGCTTCTAAACAGCATGCCGGACTGCCGCCTTTTTCGAAGCCGTCGGATTATTCCCCGCTGATCAAATGCTGGATGAGAATTTTGAGGCCGAGACCGATCAGGACGAGTCCACCGGCGATCTCCGCCTTTCGCCCGAACAGGTCGCCGGTTTTGGCGCCCAGCTTCACGCCCGCGAAACAGATCACACAGGTGACCAGCGCAATGACAGCCGAGCAAACGAGAAAGCCATACCACGGCTCGAGCAGTCCTGCCGCCGGACGGACGGCAAAGGAGGCGCCGACCGCCAACGCATCGATGCTGGTCGCAATCGCCATGACAATCAAATTCTGCCACTGGCAGGGATTGCCCTTCGGCGCTTCCTCCTCGCCGTGGAACACCTCCCAGAGCATCTTCCCACCGATAAAAGCGAGCAGCAAAAAGGCGATCCAATGGTCAATCGCCTGCACACGGCTCGCGAAGGTACGGGCAATCGTATAACCGATCACCGGCATCAATCCCTGAAACAGCCCGAAACTGCCCGAGAGCTTGCCGGCATCGGACAGCCGCACGCGGCAGATCACCATGCCGCTGCCG
>USLV01000196.1 GCA_900555705.1 uncultured Oscillospiraceae bacterium
ACTCCTCATAGGCCGCCGCGCGCTGGTCGGCCAGTGTCTGACGCCCGGACAGCAGCGCGCTGCGTCCGTCGAGCACCTGCTGCTCCGCGTCCTCCAGCTCTTTCTTTCCGGACGCATACTGCGCCCGGCCATCGGCGAGCTCCCGCTCGCCGTCTTCCAGCTCTTTCCGGCCGTCGGCCAGCTCCTGCGCCGCGTCGGCCAGCTCCCGCTCCGCCTCCGCCCGTTCGGTCTCATAGGTCTCCCGGGCCTCATCCAGCTCTTTTCGCGCCTCGGCTGTCACTTCTTCATAGCGGGCGACCCGCTGCAACTCGCCGAGTGCCTCCAACCGGTCGGCCACTGCCGCCACCACGTCGTCGTAGTCCTCGGAAAAGGCGTTTTCCTCCGCCGCACCCGCCACTGTGACATAGAGCTCCGTATAGACCTCCGCACAGAAGCTCTCCGCGGGGGTATAGACCACCCACGAGACGGTGCCGTTGCCGACCGTGCTCGTTTCTTTCTCAATCGAAAAATAAAAGGCGCTCTCCACAATACCGGTCACGGTCAGCGCCGTAATCCCCAGCGTATCGGAAACATCCCCGTTCTCCGGCGACAGCCGCAGCACCTCGCCCGGCTGCGGCGGCACCTCGGAAAACCCGTTACGGACCACCACACATTCGCCTGCCGACTCCGGCATCCGCCCTTCCTTCAGCACCGGCCGATTCAGAAAATCGCCGCACGAAGGCAGACTATGCACCCGGACAACGGCCTCCTCGCGATCCGCACTGTCCGCCAGGATATCGACCGACCAGCCCGGCATCACTGCCTCGACCCCTTCGGTTCCGCGGACGGCATCGACATCCCGTTCGGTCATCCCCAGCGTCGACAGGAGTCGCAGATCCATCATCGCACTCTCGTCATAGTAGGCGTCCACCGACAGCCGCATATCCGGTGAGGACACCATCAGCCCCGCGAGAAACCCGACCCCCAGCGCCACAATGGCGAAAATCGCCAGAAACCGGCTGAGACTGCCGCGAATCCCGCGCAGCACCACTTTTCTGTATGCCCTGCGTCTCATGGATTACCACTCGATCCTTTCCACGGGTATCGGCTCCGGATTGACGGTGTTCTCCGTCACCTGTCCGTTTTTGATGCGGATGACCCGGTCGGCCATGGCCGTGAGCGCCTGATTGTGTGTGATGACAATGACGGTGCGGCCGGTCTGACGGCAGGTGTCCTGCAGCAGCTTGAGAATCGTCTTGCCGGTGTTGTAGTCCAGCGCGCCGGTCGGTTCGTCACAGAGCAGGATTTTCGGGTTCTTCGCGATGGCGCGGGCAATCGAAACCCGCTGCTGCTCACCGCCCGAAAGCTGGGCCGGGAAATTGTGCAGCCGGTCGCCGAGCCCCACCTGCTCGAGCGTCGTTTTCGCATCCAGCGGATCGCGGCAGATCTCGGCCGCGAGCTCCACATTCTCGAGCGCCGTCAGATTCTGCACCAGATTGTAGAACTGGAACACAAAGCCGACATCATGGCGGCGGTACTCGGTCAGCTGACGGCGATTGTAACGACTGATGACCTGCCCATCCAGGGTGATACTGCCCTCATCACAGGTATCCATACCGCCGAGCATATTCAGCACCGTCGTTTTGCCGGCTCCGCTCGGCCCGACGATCACCGTGAACTCCCCTTTTTCGATGGTAAAACAGATATGATCCGCGGCGGCAATCCGCTGTTCCCCCATCTGATAATACTTGCAAACGTCCTCAAACCGGACAAAGCTGTCCATGTTCAGAAACTCCTTCCACATCGGTTTCTACTTTCCTGTATATTATATCGGCTGTCTGAAGGCAATGTATGAATGAAAAGCAAATATTTCCGGCGGTTTTATGGAAAAAAGCGGAAATTCTCCGTCCCCAGCCTTTCCCGATTGACTTTTTTATCCGTTATTTTTATAATAGAATGAGATTTTGTCGGAAAGGGGCGATCGGATGCGGCGTCGAAAACGCTGGCTGTCGGCGGTGCTCTGTTGTTTGCTATTGGTTTCGGCGATCGGTCTGCGCGCCGGCCCGACCGGGGCCGAGACGGCGGACGAGGCGTTTGAAGCGCTGCTGACCGCGCAGAAATTTCCCGAGAGCTATAAGCCCGCGCTGCGGGCGCTGCACAGGCAGTATCCCAGCTGGGTGTTCACCGCCCAGCAGATTGACCTCGACTGGAACGAGGTGCTGACAGCGGAGTGCCGCGTCGGCGTCAACATGGTGCCGGCCGGCTCACTCAATTCCTGGAAATCCTGCGATAAGGGTGCCTACGATCCGGAAAAGGGGACCTGGTACGGCCTGGACGGCAACAGCTGGGTCGGTGCCTCACGGGAGATCATCGCCTATTATCTCGATCCGCGCAATGCGTTGACCGATCCCTCGATTTTTCAGTTTGAGAAGCTGTCGCGCTCGAGTCATCACACGGCCGCCGGAGTGGAGGCCATCCTGAAAGGCTCCTTTATGACCGGCTCCTATACCTGTCCGGACACGAAACAGACCTTCACCTATGCCGACACCTTTCTGAAGGCGGCCGAGGTTTCCGGCGTCAGCGCTTATCACCTCGCCTCCCGTGCCCGGCAGGAGCAGGGCAGCAGCGGCAACGCCCTCGGTCACGGCAATGTCCCCGGCTATACGGGGTATTTCAATTTCTTTAACGTCGGCGCCTATACCACCTCGACCGCCTCGGCATTGCAGAACGGCGCAAAATATGCCGCCGGCCAGAACGCGACCTATTATCTTCCCTGGACCAATCCCTATAAGTCCATCCTCGGCGGCGGTGTTATCCTCGGTTCGAGCTATATCAATCGCGGCCAGGATACACTCTATCTCCAGAAATTCGATGTGGTGGACGGCGGCAACGGATTTTTCAGCCACCAGTACATGGGCAATGTACTCGCCCCCACTTCCGAGGCCGCCATCATGAAAAAGGCCTATACCAACGAGGTGCTGCAATCCCCGATCGAGTTCTGTATCCCGATCTATCGAAATATGCCTGAGACCGCCTGCCCGAAGCCCTCTTCCGCCGGAGACAACAACAACTGGCTGAAGACCCTGACCGTCGGCAGCCAGAGCCTGACTCCTACCTTCTCGATGTATACCACCGTCTACGAGCTGGTCGTCGACAGCGGGGTCTCCTCCGTGACGATCGGCGCCACAGCGAGCAGCAAGGGCGCATCGGTCAACGGTACCGGCACCGTCCCGCTGAAGGGCGGCAACAATACGGTCACGGTCCGGGTTACAGCGGCAAGCGGCGTCACCCGGGACTATATCCTCCGCATCTACCGCACGCCCTCCGCAGGGGACGGCGATGGTGACGAACCGGTGCCGGAACTGAAAAGCAGCGTCTACCGCATCGGCGAGACGGTCGCCGGGGTACAGCCCGACACCACAGCAGAGGCGTTTTTGAAAAATCTGTCCGTCGAGAGAGGGGAACTCGCGGTTGTGACCCGGGACGGCAAGCCGCGCACCGGTCCGGTCGCCACCGATGACCGGGTGCAGGTCATTCAGAACGGGACGCTGCGACTCACGCTGCCGATTGTCATTCGGGGCGACGTCAACGGCGACGGACGCATCAACGTTGTGGATCTGCTGTCCGCCCAGA
>USLV01000197.1 GCA_900555705.1 uncultured Oscillospiraceae bacterium
CCAGCGCGGAAACCAGACTGGTTTTACCGACCCCCGGCACGTCCTCGATCAGGACATGTCCGCCACTGATCAGAGCGAGCAGCAGAAGTTCAATGCTACGCCGCTTGCCAATCACGACTTTTTCCATATTATCGGCGATTGCACGGACAATCGCCACCGGATTGTTTTCTCTATCCATTTCAGTATCCATCCTGTTTTCCGAGATTTTGTCACTTGTCATTGTATACTATCGGGCGTAAAAATGCAACCGGAAACCAGTGGTTATTTACAATTTTTTGCGGGTGTGATAGACTGTATTCCGTGGATAGAACCAAATTTGAAAGGAGTTTTCGATATGAAAACCGTCATTGTCGGCGGCGTTGCGGGTGGCGCCTCAGCCGCGGCCCGGCTGCGTCGCCTGGATGAGCAGGCAGAAATCGTGCTTTTTGAGCGCGGACAGTATATCTCGTTCGCCAACTGCGGCCTCCCCTATCACATCGGCGGGGCGATTCCGGAGGAGGACGATCTGACTCTCCAGACGCCGGAGAGTTTTCGCAGCCGATTTCTGGTGGATGTGCGGATTGGCAGCGAGGTAACCGCCATCGACCGGGAAAGCCGAACAGTGACTGTATGCCAGAGGGCGACGGGCGATTGCTACACCGAGCAATATGACCGGCTGATTCTCTCGCCGGGTGCCACCCCTGTTCTGCCGTCCATTCCGGGCGTGGAGAGTGCCCGCGTCTTTACGCTGCGCAACATTCCGGATACCCTGCGGATCAAGTCCTTTCTCGCGGCGGCAAAGCCGAAGCGGGCGTTGGTGGTCGGCGGCGGCTACATCGGTGTGGAGATGGCGGAAAATCTCACAGAAGCCGGATTACAAGTGACGGTTGTCGAGCTCAGCGACCATCTGATCGGGCCGTTGGATTTCGATATGGCCTGTGAGGTGCACAGGCATATGCGGCAAAATGGTGTGGAGCTGCTGCTGAAAACCGCTGTGCAGGCCATTGAGGAGACGGAAAAGGGCCTGACCGTCCGCCTGTCGGAGGGGGCGGTCGAAACCGATCTCGTGATTCTGGCGGTCGGTGTCCGGCCGGATTCCGCATTGGCACAATCGGCTGGGTTGGCGGTTAACGAGCGGGGAGCCATCGTTGTGGATCAGCATATGCGCACATCTGATCCGGCGATTTATGCAGTTGGCGACGCGGTCGAGACGACGGATTTCGTGACCGGCCAAAAGACCAGCATCCCGTTGGCCGGCCCGGCCAACAAGCAGGGACGGATCGCGGCAGATAATATTGCAGGGATCCCGAGCGTCTATCGCGCCACGCAGGGCTCCGGTATTCTCAAGGCCTTTGCGCTCACCGTCGCTACCACCGGCATTAACGAACAGGCTGTGCGGAAGCAGGGAATCGACTATGACAAGGTCTATACCCTCTCCTCTTCCCATGCCTCCTACTACCCCGGCGCGTATCCCATCGCGATCAAGGCGATTTTCGAAAAGGAAACCGGGAAGCTGCTCGGCGCCCAGCTGATCGGTCGTGACGGGGTGGATAAACGGGCGGATGTGCTGGCGACCGCCATCCGGGCGGGGATGACCGCGGCGGAGCTGACCGAGCTTGAGCTCTGTTATGCGCCCCCTTACGGCTCCGCCAAGGACCCGGTCAATTTTGTCGGCTATGTGATGGAGAATGTGCGAACCGGTCTGGTGCGGCAATGTTTCCCGGAGGATGTACCGACGCTTCCGCGAGACGGCAGCGTGACGCTGTTGGATGTGCGAACGGCGCGCGAGCGGGCTGCCGGGTCTATCGAGGGCTTCCGTCATATCCCGCTGGACGAACTGCGGGAGCAGATTTCCTCGCTCGACCCGGAAAGACCGGTCTATGTCCATTGCCACAGCGGACTGCGCAGCTACATCGCCTGCCGCATCCTGAGCGGACACGGCTTCACCTGTTATAACCTGGCAGGTGGCTGGCGGCTGTATGATATGATTCAGGAGGGCGGAAAGCCCCGCATCTGATAAAAGCCCGCATCCCACGACTCCGATCGTGGGATGCGGGCTTTTGCCTTATTTGTAGAATGCATATCGGCCGATAACCGGAAGGGGTTCCTCTTTTCCCTGCACCGCATGTACAATACCAATAATCGTCAACGCCAGTATCAGCATACCGATCATCAACATCAGGAGGCCGGCGAAGAGTTGCATTATCCAGTCAAACCAGCCGAAAAATATAAAATCGGAGATTACATCGAGGATGTTGCCCAAAACGGACAGAACGAGCGTGAAAATACTCAGCAGGATACCCTGTCCGACATGAAAGCGAACACGGGGATCGTCCTTTTCCGGCGAAACGCACATGCCTACCAGCCACAGAATTCCAATATAGGACAGGACGCAGAACAGCGTACGATTGTCGGAGCGATTCACCACCGGTGCGGGCGGTACAGGCGGTTCTGTCGGAGGGGGCACGGCTGTCGCTTGCTGGGATGTCAGAGGTTTTCCGCAATTCTCGCAGAAATTGTTCCCTTCCCGGTAGGGAACACCACAATTGGGACAATACATCTTGATCTCCTCGCTTTCCACTGATATCAAATCCGATTTTACCACAGAAATGCCTGGAATACAATATGTTGTCCAAGCTACCTGCGCGCTATGAGATCGTCCTCCGTCAAACACCCTTTGCTGAGAACCATCCGTCTGGTCCAGAGGGCGTTCTCTGTCTCGCTGCCGGAGACTGTCATCAGTACGGTCTGGCCGGTATACAGCTGCTTCTGAAAAAGCGCAGCAAACAGCGTTTGTCCCTCCGGATCCTCCCGCCAGATATTGCCGTCCATCAAAATTGTTTCGGCTCCTTTGGAAAATCCGAGTGCCAGCTCCAGCCGTCGGCGCTGCTGAATCGTCATATGCCCCACTGTCGTTGACTGTGGGATATCCAGCCGTTCCAGCAGATGATAGAAGATTTCCCGGGAAAATTCGGGGTAAAACTGTGACAGAAAGCTGTCGTGCTGTGCGGGATACCAGCTGCCGACGCAGCCGTCGGAACGTTCCGAAAGATAGGCGATTTTTTCCGGACAGGCGGACGGTGCTTTGCCGTCCAGCCGTATCTCTCCGCTTACCGGCGATACCAGACCCGCGATTGTGCGGAGAAACGTGCTGCCGCCGTCCCCGTCTCCGGCAACAATACCGACAATTTCACCGTTTGGAATTTCCACAGACCGGCTCAAAAGTGTTCTGCGAAAGCCGCGCAGAACGAGCGTCTGACAGATAATCATATGCGCCGCCACCTCTCATATGTCCAGCCACGCCGCAGCAGAAGCTCACCACTCAGGGCGGACAGCACTGCAAACAGCAGAAAGGCCGCCCGAAGGGCGAGCTGCTGATCGGTCAAATTGGCCATTACAGAGAAGTAACCGATCCACCAGACGGCGGCGGTTACCATCACGCCGCCCCACCGTCTCGCCAGCAGATATTCGGAACAAACGACGAGCGGTACAGCCGAAAGAAGCAGACAAAGCAATCCGAGAAGCTGAGAAAGAGTCTGCGGCCAGAGCAGACGCAAGAGCTGTCTCTTATACACATCTGACGCTGCCGACGAAGCTAGAAG
>USLV01000198.1 GCA_900555705.1 uncultured Oscillospiraceae bacterium
TACGAGATGTAGAGAGGTCTCGTGGGCTCGGAGATGTGTATAAGAGACAGAGCTATATAATGGAGAAATTACTATGAATGAAGTCTATCAGCAGGCAAAATTGTTACAGGCAGAGCTGGTAAAAATTAGAAGAGAAATACATCGAAATCCCGAGGTTGGGATACAACTGCAGCATACCAAGTCCTTTGTGAAAGATAAGTTAATTTCATATGGATACGAACCCCAAGACATTGCCAATAGCTCAATTGCGGCAACAATCAGTGGCGCACTCCCTGGTAAAACGATATTGCTTAGAGCAGATATGGACGGCTTAGCCATTAAGGAAGAAACTGCTTTAGACTTTAAAAGTGTAAACGGCGCTATGCATGGCTGTGGTCATGATATGCATACCACCATGCTATTGGGTGCCGCAAAATTGCTTAAAAAGCATCAAAATAAGCTTCATGGAAACGTAAAGCTATTATTTCAGGAGAACGAAGAAGGCTTTACCGGGGCGAAGGATGTAATTCGGGATGGTGTATTGGAAAATCCGAAGGTAGATGCAGCGATGGCACTTCATGTAACCTCCGGTATGCCGAGTAATGCGGTGCTGTGCGGTCTTGGTCATTTCATGGCTGGTTGTACCTTGTTCCGGATTGATGTAAGCGGTGTGGGCTGTCACGGAGCAATGCCTGAAAATGGGGTTGATCCAATTAATATTGCAACACATATTTACCTGTCATTACAAGAAATTGCGGCGAGAGAAGTGGCTGCACAAGATCCCTGTGTATTAACGATTGGTAAATTTGTCGGTGGACAAACTCCCAATATTATTCCCGAAAAAGCCGTTTTAGAGGGAACAATCCGTTACAAAAACAAAGAAACAGGGGACAGAATTTTTGAAAGAATTCAAGAAATTTCGAATCTGTGCGCTCAATCCTTCCGAGGAAAGGCAGCTGTAACGGAAATCGCCAGTGCACCGCCCCTGGTAAACAACGATGAGATGATCTATGAGTTTTATGATTACATCAAACAGCTTGTTCCCCCCCAGCAAGTTGTGATACTGCCTCAGGGAGGTATGGGCAGCGAGGACTTTGCCTCCTTTAGTTATCAGGTACCAATTGCCTATTTATTATTAGGCGCTGGCACCAACCAGGAAAATAAAGCATATGGTAAACCCATGCATAATCAAGGCGTTGTGTTTAATGAAGATATATTGTCCCTCGGAAGTTCGATACTCACGGTATGTGCTATGAATTGGTTAAACAAACATCGAAATGATGAAGGATCTCGAAATCTCAGTTGATAAGGCTTACATTCCTGTTTATCAAACTGCCCCCAATCAACTAAAAATTAAATATTTGCCCGCACAGCCCTGTATCAAGCATCTGAGAAGAAATACAGACCTTATAAGGAACTATAAAAATGATAAAAGTATTATTCGTCTGCCACGGCAACATCTGCCGTTCGCCGATGGCGGAGTTTATTTTCAAGGATATGGTCAAAGCGCGCGGACGGGAGGATGACTTCCTCATCCGCTCCTGCGCGACCAGCTCAGAGGAGATTATCGGCGGACGCGGCAATCCCGTCTATCCGCCCGCACGGCGGGAGCTGCTGCGGCACGGCATCGATTCCGGGGACAAGCGGGCCGTGCAGCTGACACGGGCGGACTACGTCCGCTATGACCATCTGATCGCGATGGACGAGCAGAACCTGCGGATGATGGACTGTATTCTGGGCGGCGATCCAGATGGAAAAATAGCGCTGCTGCTGTCTTTCGCCGGGGAAGCGCGCAGCGTCGACGATCCCTGGTACACCGGCGACTTCGCAGCCGCCTATCGCGATATCGAGCGCGGCTGTGCAGCGCTGCTGAACCGGTTACTCGCGAGAGGGGCCGGTTGATATGCGTGCGATTCTCTCTCCGGCCAAAAACATGCATCTTGACGACGACTTCCTGCCGCCGCGGAATCGGCCGCAGTTCCTCGACCAGGCTGCACAGCTTGCGGCATATCTGAAAACGCTTCCGTTTGGGGAGTTGAAAACACTGCTCGGATGCAGCGATGCCATCGCCCAGCGTAGTTTTGCACAATATCGCCGGATGGATCTACAGCAGAATCCGACTGGCCCCGCCATTCTGTCCTATGACGGCATCCAATACCGCTACATGGCGCCGCAGCTACTCGGCTACGGCGAGCTCGACTACCTGGAGGAGCACGTCCGCATTCTGTCCGGACTATATGGTCTGCTCCGCCCCTTCGACGGCGTCGTACCCTATCGTCTGGAGATGCAGGCGCGGCTTCGCACCAATTTCTGCCACGATCTCTACGATTTCTGGGGCGATCGCCTCGCCCGCGCGCTGCTCGCAGAGGATGACACCCTGCTCAACCTCGCCTCCGGTGAATACAGCCGTGCCGTCCTTCGCCATCTCGGCACCGACACGCGCTGCATCACCTGCCGTTTTGGCGAACTGCAAAACGACCGGGTGATTGAAAAAGGGGTCTATGTCAAGATGGCACGCGGCGAGATGGTCCGCTTTCTGGCGGAAAACCGCCTGACACGGCCGGAGCAGGTGCGGGACTTTGACCGCCTTGGTTTCGTCTTCTGCCCCCGGCTGTCGGACGACCACACCTATGTCTTCCTGCGGGAGAAAGGCGATTGATCGCCATGTGGACAACTGATCCCCGGAAACTGACCATTCCGCATATCCAGCCGATCCCCTTCCCTGCTCTGGGGCAAGGGTGACGGCAAGCACTGGTTCCACAAGCCGGAGTAACTTCGCCTTCTGCGGGACCGGCTGTGGGAAGGCATGAACTGACACCCTGACAAGATAATCCATCAAAAAGGAGAGATGCATCATGCTCGAAGCCGGAACCCCGGCCCCGTCTTTTGCGCTGCGGGATCAGGAGGGACGCAATAGGTTCCTCGAGGACTTCCGCGGAAAACGTGTTGTCCTCTATTTCTATCCCCGGGACAATACTCCCGGCTGTTCGCGGCAGGCGGCCGCCTTTGCTGCCGCTTATCCCGATTTTCAGCGTCTCGGTGTCGAGGTCGTCGGCATCAGCCGGGACAGCGAGGCCTCTCACGCCAGATTCGCCTGTAAATACAACCTGCCGTTTCCGCTGCTTTCCGATCCGGAGCTGCGCGCCATCCAGGCCTACGACGTCTGGCAGGAAAAGACACTCTACGGCAAGACCTCGATGGGCGTTGTCCGAACCGCCTACCTCATCGATGAAAACGGTAGGATCGAAAAAGCGTGGCCTCGCGCCAAGCCGGATACCAACGCCGCCGATATCCTCGACTATCTGACAGCCCGCTGATACAACATTGCCCCGTGCCGTTTGGACGGCACGGGGCAATGTTGTATTATTCCGCGGTCATCAGCCATTCCGCACAGCGGATGCCGTCTGCGGCAGCGGAAACAATGCCGCCGGCATATCCCGCTCCTTCGCCACAGGGATAGATTCCGGCAACGGCGGACAGGCCGCGCGCATCCCGCAAAATCCGCACCGGCGAGGAGCTGCGCGTCTCGACGCCGGTCAGCACAGCATCCGGACGATCAAAACCCGCAAGTCGACGGCCGAGCAT
>USLV01000199.1 GCA_900555705.1 uncultured Oscillospiraceae bacterium
ACGAGATGTAGAGAGGTCTCGTGGGCTCGGAGATGTGTATAAGAGACAGGATGGAGCGTGATTTGCAGCTGACCCTCTCCGTATCGCTGCACGCGCCGAATGACGAAATTCGTTCGCGGACCATGCCGGTCAATCGGCGCTGGCCGGTGGAAGAGTTGCTGCGGGCTTGCCGAGAGTATGCCCGGACGACTGGGCGGCGCATCTCATTTGAATATGCCATGATCGACGGCGTCAACGATTCCGACGCCTGTGCCATAGAGCTGGCCACACGCCTGAAGGGTATGCTGTGCCATGTCAATCTGATCCCGGTCAATGAGGTGACCGGAAAACGCCAGCGGCGGAGCGGAGCCGAACGGCTGCGCCGATTCTCCGCTATCCTGGCCGACCGGGGTATCCCGGTGACTACGCGCCGGACACTCGGCGCGGACATCAACGCCTCCTGCGGCCAGCTTCGCCGCGAGGCGGATCAGACGCCGGATTGAGTCCGGCGGACGGAAAGGAGGAAATCACACTGGAGACCTTTGGAAGAACCGATGTCGGCCGCGTCCGGCCGACCAATCAGGACGCCTATCTCTGCGGCCGCCTGAGCGACCAGACGATGTTCGCGGTCGTCTGCGACGGGATGGGCGGCGCAAGCGGCGGTAATGTCGCGAGTGCCATTGCGGTCCGGGTGATTTCCGACCGGATTGTGGATGGATACCGGGACGGTATGTCGGGCAACTCCGTCCATAATATGCTGGAGAGTGCGATTTCCGCCGCTAACGTCGAGATATATGACGCCGCAATGGCGGATCCCGAGCTGCGGGGAATGGGGACAACGGTGGTGGCAGTGATTGTGGACGGTGCGCAGGCGTATATCGCCCATGTCGGCGACAGCCGGGCCTATCGCCTGTCCGCCGGGGCAGCTGTTATGGAACAGATCACGAAGGACCATTCGGTCGTTCAGGATATGGTGGAGAAGGGCCAGCTTACCCAGAGCGAGGCACGCAACCACCCGCGCAAACACTTTATCACACGGGCCCTTGGCGTGGAGGCGACGGTCGAATGTGACTATCTCGAATATGCTCTGGCAGAGGGCGACGGGCTGCTGATCTGCTCCGATGGCCTGACAAACATGGTGGAGACAGAGGAGATCCGGCGGCTGGCCGCCGCAACGCCGCAGGATGAGCTTGCCGACCGTCTGATAGCCGCCGCCAATATGAACGGCGGAAGCGACAATATCACCGTTGTTCTCATGCTGCAGGAATAGGATTGGGAGGAAAGATTCGATGGATAAATTTATCGGAAAGCGTCTGGATGGCCGCTATGAGATCCGGGAGATCATCGGCGTCGGCGGAATGGCCTATGTCTACAAGGCATACGACACCATCGACGACCGGATTGTTGCGGTCAAAATTCTGAAGGAGGAATACCTCGCCAACGAGGAATTCACCCGCCGTTTCAAAAATGAGTCCAAGGCGATCGCCATTCTGTCCCATCCCAATATCGTCAAGGTCTATGATGTGAGCTTCGGCGAGCGGTTGCAGTATATCGTCATGGAATATATCGACGGCATCACGCTCAAGGAATATATCGACCAGCAGAAGGATATCAAATGGAAAGAGGCGGTGCATTTCACCGTCCAGATTCTGCGCGCCTTGCAGCATGCACACGACAAGGGCATTGTCCACCGCGACATCAAGCCGCAGAACATCATGCTGCTTGCGGACGGCACCATCAAGGTCACGGATTTCGGCATCGCGCTTTTCTCCCGCAAGGAAATCCGTCTGACCTCCGAGACTGAAAAGGCAATCGGCTCGGTGCACTATATCAGCCCGGAGCAGGCGCGCGGCGACATCACCGACGAGAAAGCGGATATCTATTCGGTCGGTGTTATGCTTTATGAGATGCTCTCCGGTAAGCTGCCCTTCGAGGCGGATAATGCGGTCTCGGTTGCGATTATGCAGTTGCAGTCCGAGCCGAAACGGCCGCGCGAGATCAATCCGGACATCCCGGAGGGACTCGAGGAGATCACCCTCAAGGCAATGCAGAAGGATCCGGAGAAGCGCTATCAGACAGCGGCCGAGATGCTCTATGACATCGACGAGTTCAAGCGTAATCCCAGCATCCATTTCGAATACACCTATTTTGTGGACGAGACGCCGACACGGTTTGTCGAGGCGATCACCCGGGTGAAGGGCGCAGAGGAACCGGAGCAGTCCGAGGAGGAAGAGCCGGAAGAGGAAGAAGAGGAAAAGAAGGGTCCACCCGTTCTCCCGATCCTCGCCGCAATCACCGGCGCGTTTGTGCTGGTCTGCCTGATCTTTGTCGGCATCGTGACGCTGATGGGTATCATCAACCCGGATGGTGACGAGGCGGACGAACGGCTGACCATCCCGAATCTGATTGATGCACTCTATAAAGAAGAGGAGTTCAAGGCGGCCTACCCGGAGATTGTCGAGGGCCTCAAGGTTGTGGTACGCAGTGAATATAACGAGATCACCGAAGCGGATCACATCATCTCGACCGATCCACCCGCCGGCAGCAAGATTTCCAAGGGACGCACCTTCATCATCGTGGTCAGCAAGGGCAAGCGACTGGTACAGATTCCGGAGGTGCAGGAGAACGAGAACAAGGACGTCTATATTTCCCGTCTCCGCAATGCGGGACTCGAGGTTGTGGAACGTCCCATGAACAGCGATACTGTTGAAAAGGACTGTGTCGTCATGACTTCGCCTGCCTATCCGGACGAGGTAGCCCATGGCAGCAAGATCACGGTTTTCTACAGCAACGGCACAGATAAGATCGAGCCGGATCAGGTTCCGAATGTGACGCAGATGTCGCAGGAATCCGCAACCCAGACACTCAATGGCAAGGGCTTCATTGTCGGCGAGATCACCTATGAAAACCATGACTCTCTGGCAAAGGGCATGGTCATCCGACAGTCACCGGAGGCGGATACGCCGCTGGATGCCGGTGAGCCGGTGAATCTTGTGCTGAGCTCCGGCTACAAGGATGCCAAAAACGTCATGCTGGTGCTCCCGAAGACCAATACGACCATCAATTTGCAGGTGTTTATCAACGGCAAACTGCAGGACAGCTCCCGTCCGGAATATTCCACTGATCTGCAGGGACTTCTGCCGAATGCGATTCCGAACCATACGATGTTCTTCAACTTCACAGAGCAGCAGGAGCAGTATACCGTGACCTTCATGATCGCGGCCGCAGGCGGCACCTATGCACCCTTTGCGGAATTCAGCATCAACGGTCTGAGCGGTACGGCGACGCAAACGGCGTCTCATGAATTTAAGGATCCGAACGCCGTGCAGACGACCACCTCCTCGCGAATCCCGACAACGACGAAGCCGGAGCCCACCGAACCGGAGCCGACCTACGATGTGATTGTCACAGCTGCAGAGCCAACCGAGCCGGAGTCGATCGGGACGGCTGCGAACGGTGCGGACTGATGGGTGAACAGCGTCAGGGACTCATATTAAAAGGAATCGGCGGCCTCTATTCGGTAGAGCTGTCTCTTATACACATCTCCGAGCCCACG
>USLV01000200.1 GCA_900555705.1 uncultured Oscillospiraceae bacterium
CGGCAGCGTCAGATGTGTATAAGAGACAGGCCCTGTGCCGCTCGCGCGGCATTGATTCCCGCGAGTAGTCCGGAGGAGGCGGATTCCATATAGCCCTCGACCCCGGTCATCTGCCCGGCGAAAAACAATCCCGGTCGCGTCCGGAAGCCATAGCCCGCCGTCAGCAGACGCGGCGAGTCGAGAAAGGTGTTGCGGTGCATAACGCCATAGCGCACAAACTCCGCCCGCGCGAGCGCCGGGATCATCCCGAACACCCGCTTCTGCTCCCCGAATTTCAGATTGGTCTGAAACCCGACGAGGTTATAGAGCGAACCGGCGGCATTTTCCATCCGCAGCTGCAGCACCGCCCAGGGACGGTGTCCCGTCCGGGGATCGCGCAGCCCGACCGGCTTCATCGGGCCGAAACGAATCGCATCCAGCCCCCGCCGGGCCAGCACCTCGATCGGCATACAGCCCTCATAGACCTTCGGCGAGGCACGATCGAAATCGTGCAGCGGCGCGGTTTCCGCCGCGACCAGCGCCGCGTGGAACGCCTCATATTCCGCCTTGTTCAGCGGGCAGTTGATATAATCCCCGTCCCCGCTCTCCTCCCGGCCATAGCGCGAGGCGCGGAAGGAGCAGGCCGGATCGACGCTCTCGGCGGTCACGATCGGGGCCGCCGCGTCATAAAAGCTGAGTCCGCCGCCGCAAAGCTCCCGCAGCGCGGCTGCCATCGGCTCCGAGGTCAGCGGTCCGGTCGCGACAACGGTGATGCCGTCCGGCGGAATCGCCGCCCGCTCGCCGCGCTCCACCGTGATGAGCGGATGGGCGAGGATGCGGTCGGTCACGCCCTTGGAAAACGCCTCCCGATCCACCGCGAGCGCGCCCCCGGCCGGCACGGCGCAGGTATCGGCCGCCGCCATACAGACCGAGCCGAGCTGCCGCATCTCCTCCTTCAGCAATCCGGCGGCGCTGTCCAGTCGTGCCGCCTTCAGCGAGTTGGAGCAAACAAGCTCCGCAAGATCATCGTTCCGATGAGCGGGCGTCTTCCTGTCCGGTTTCATCTCACAAAGGCGGACGGGCACACCCGCGTTCGCGGCGGCAAAAGCCGCCTCGCACCCGGCGAGTCCGGCGCCGATTACCGTGATCTCCATCCAGTTGTCCGCTCCTTTCCGCGCTATTAACCCTTTTTCTCATCTCCGCCGAGCGTCGGCTGGTCTGTTTCGAAGCCACAGCCCTCGGTGATGCAGTAAAGGCCGCCGTTTTTGCCCTTGCGTTTGAAGAGCGTCTTGCCGCATTTCGGACAAAGCTCCTTCGATGGCTCGCTCCACGTCACGAAATCACAGTTCGGATAGTTTGCGCAGCCGAAGAATTTCCGCCCCTTCTGCGACTTCTTTGCGACGATTGCGCCGCCGCATTTCGGGCAGATGCCGCCGGTCTCCTCAACAATCCGCTTGGTGTTTTTGCAGTCGGGATAGCCGGGGCAGGCGAGAAATTTACCGTAGCGACCGGATTTGACCACCATCTTCCGTCCGCAAAGCTCACAGACAACGTCGCTCTCCACTTCCGGCACCTTGATCCGCTCGCCGGAGAGGTTTTTCTCCGCCTCCGCGAGCGTTTTGGCAAATCCGTCGTAGAAACGATCCAGCGTCCGGACCCAGTTGGACTTGCCGGTTTCCACATCGTCGAGCTGCCGTTCCATCTGGGCGGTGAAATCCACATCCACAATCTCGTGGAACTGCTCCTTCATCAGATGGGTGGTCACCTCGCCGAGCGCCGTCGGACGCAGCGCCTTCCCGTCCCGCTCGACATATTCGCGCGCGAGGATTGTGCTGATGGTCGGGGCATAGGTCGAGGGACGACCGATACCGTTTTCCTCCAGCGTTTTGATCAGCGTCGCCTCGGTATAGCGGGGCGGCGGCTGGGTGAAGTGCTGATTGCCCTTGAGCTCGCGCAGGTTCAGCACGTCCCCCTCGTTCAGCGCAGGCAGTGCGCCGCCCTCCTCGGTGTCCTCGTCCTTCCCCTCGACATAAAGCACCGTATAGCCTTCGAAGCGCACGGTATAGCCGGAGGACTTGAAGTGGTATTTGTCCGCGCGGATATCCACCTGGCAGGTGTCCTGTACACAGTTGGCCATCAGGCTCGCGATAAACCGCTCCCAGATCAGCTTATACAGCCGGTACTGGTCGGAGCTCAGCGACTCCTTCACCCGGTCGGGGCTGAGCGCCGGCATCGAGGGCCGGATCGCCTCGTGGGCGTCCTGCGCATTGTTCTTGGATTTGAAATAGCGCGGCTTCTCCGGGAGATAAGACGCACCGTAGCGCTCTCGGATATAGTCGTTGCCGTCCCGGCGCGCATCCTCCGAAATGCGCAGCGAGTCGGTTCGCATATAGGTGATGAGACCGACCGCGCCGATTCCAGCCACCTCAACGCCTTCATACAGCTCCTGCGCCGCCTTCATGGTGCGGCGGGCGGCGAAGCCGAGCTTCCGGCTTGCCTCCTGCTGGAGGGTAGAGGTGATGAAGGGGGGCGCGGGAGAAATCTGTCGGGTACCGCGCTTGACCTTCTCGACCTGAAAAGCCGCCGCCTCGAGATCGCGAAGAATCGCGTCGCTCTGTTCCTTATTTTGAATCTTGATCTTGCCCTTGTCGTCGCCATAGAGCTTCGCGGGGAAGGTTTTCCCCTTCGGGGTCACAGAGAGCAGCGCGTCGATGCTCCAGTATTCCTCGCTGATAAAGGCGCGGATCTCCTCCTCGCGGTCGACGATGATGCTGACCGCCGCGGACTGCACGCGTCCGGCCGAGAGGCCTTTGCGGATCTTGCTCCAGAGGAAGGGACTGAGCTTATAGCCCACAATGCGGTCGAGAATCCGACGCGCCTGTTGGGCGTTCACAAGATCCATATCGAGCGAGCGCGGGTTCTGCATCCCCTGCGTCACACCGGTCTTGGTGATCTCATTAAAGGTGACGCGGTTGTCCTTCGAGATATCGACCCCAAGAAGCTGCGCGAGATGCCAGGAAATCGCCTCTCCTTCGCGATCGGGGTCGGTCGCAAGATAGACGCCGTCGCTCTCCTTCGCCATGGATTTAAGTTGGCGGATGAGGGCGGATTTGCCCGGGATATCGACATAGCGCGGCTTAAAATCGTGCTCAATATCCACTCCAAGCAGGGTCTTCGGCAGATCGCGGATATGACCCATGGAGGCGACCACCTGATAGCCGTCTCCGAGATATTTCTGAATGGTCTTTGCCTTTGCGGGGGATTCCACAATCACCAGTTTTGACATAGTTGCATTCCTCAACTTATCTATCACAATTTCACATACAGCTGTCCCGGCTGCTGCCGGACACATCCGGCGAGCTCCAGGTCGGTCAGCGCCGCCAGCGTCGCGGCAATGGTCAGTCCGGCCGCCGCCGCGAGCAGCTCCGTGTGCTGCGGTGTATCGTTCAGCACGGCGAACAGACTTTTCGCCTCCTCGGACAGATCGTCCGGACAGGACACAGGCCCGGCGGGCTCATTCTTTTCCGGCGGCGTCCGT
>USLV01000201.1 GCA_900555705.1 uncultured Oscillospiraceae bacterium
CGAGATGTAGAGAGGTCTCGTGGGCTCGGAGATGTGTATAAGAGACAGCGCCTACGAGCGCGCGTTACAGCTCAAAGAGGAGCGCGGCTATACCTTTATTCACCCCTTCGACGACGAGGACGTCATCGCGGGCCAGGGAACCATCGGTCTTGAGCTGCTCGACCAGCTGGCGGACGTCGACGCGGTTGTCGTCCCGGTCGGCGGTGGCGGACTCATCTCCGGCGTCGCCTTTGCGATCAAGTCGCTCAACCCGAACTGCAAGGTATATGGTGTGCAGGCGAGCGGCGCAGCCTCGATGGTCAGTGCGCTGCACACCCACGAAATTGCGGCGCTGCCCGCCGTCTCGACCATCGCGGACGGCATCGCCGTCAAGCGGCCGGGCGACCTCACCTATCAGATGTGCAGCCAATACGTCGACGACATTGTGACTGTCACGGACGACGAGATTTCGACCGCCATCCTGACTCTCATCGAGCAGCAGAAGCTGATCGCGGAGGGGGCGGGCGCGGTTTCGGTCGCGGCGGTGCTGTTCGACAAGGTGCCGGTCAAGGGCAAAAAGGTGATCTGTCTGCTCTCCGGCGGCAATATCGACGTGACGATCCTCAACCGCGTCATCACGCGCGGTCTGCTCAAGGCGGGACGTTCCGCCGACATCACGATTGAGCTCTCGGACAAGCCGGGCCAGCTCAGCGGCGTGTCCGAGATCGTCGCGCGGATGGGCGGCAATGTGGTTGCGGTCTATCACGACCGCGCCGACCTCGATATGGATATCAACGCCTGTTATCTGCGGCTGGTGCTCGAGACGCGCGACCATGCGCACGTCATGCAAATTGAGACGGCGCTGGCGGAGGCCGGTTATAAGCTTGTCAATCGAAAGGAGTCTGTGTAATGAATGTGATCCATACAGGCAATGCCCCGGAGGCGATCGGCCCCTATTCTCAGGCGATTGTCCACGGCGGCCTGCTGTTTACCTCCGGCCAGATTGCCATTAACCCGGCCTCGGGCCAGGTGGAGGCCGGGACGATCGAGGGCCAGACCGAACAGGTGATGAAAAATCTCGCGGCGCTGCTGGAGGCGGCGGGAACGGATTTCAGCAAGGTGATCAAAACCACCTGCTTCCTCGCGGACATGGCGGATTTCGCGGTCTTCAACGGCATCTATGAGCGGTATTTTGTGAGCCGTCCCGCGCGCTCCTGTGTCGCGGCCCGGCAGCTTCCGAAAAACGTGCTGGTTGAGGTGGAGCTGGTGGCGGCGGTCTGAGCATTCGCCGGGATGCGGGAAGCGCCCCGCCTTTCGGGCGTTTCCCCGATGAGTCATGTTCCGCTTGACGGCCAGCCGTCAAAGACCTCCGCCAGCATGCCGCAGCCGAGGCGAAACCCGCAGCGGAAGGTCGCCCGCAGCTCCATGCTGACCAAGTCGACATGTAAATCCTCCACTTCCGTCAGCAGGCGGCGTTCCTCCTCGCTGAGCCGGTCCTCGAGGGCCTGCTGCTTGTCCGAGAGCCGCCGGTTGATTTCCCAGTAGGCCGGGTCGTGCGTCGTCTGCTCCATCGGGTAGATCTCACCGTTATAGAGCTTGTCCAACAGGCTTTTCATATGGCGATCGCTTCCTTTCGTTTTGGTTGGAATGAGCGTTGCATTCATTCGAATGACTATATTATAAACTCATTTGTTTGAATGCGCAATATGGCATTATATTCAAAAAAGGACGTGATGAATTGTGAAAATAGGCGATGCATTGCGTAGATTTAGAGAACATGGAAGAGTAGAACAGGCCGAAGTTGCCGAAGTTTTAAATACATATAGGCAGCAAATCAGCTTATATGAAACCGGAAAGCGCGAGATGAAAAGCGGGCAAATCCGCGCGATCTGTGAGCACTATAACGTATCGGCGGACTACCTGCTGGGTCTGACCGACGAATACCGACCACTCCACGGCGACCGGGATGAATCATAATCGCATGATTTGTGTCCATTGTTCTGTTTTGAAAAGAAGTCGGTGGTAATGATGAAAACCAACGAAGCCTTGCGAAGATTTCGAAAAGAAAGAGGGTTGTCACAGGCTGACCTTTGTGAAGTGCTGCAAATGAAACAGCCGCAGTATTCCCGGTATGAGGTCGGTCTGCGGGACATGAAAAGCGAACAGATCAAGACGATCTGTGAACATTATAACGTATCGGCGGATTATCTTCTGGGCTTAACCGATGAATACAAACCGTTCCGTGAAATGGATGCGGAAGAGTAAGGCAGGAGAGCGTATGGAAAAAGAGGTCGGCAAAATAGCGGCGAATGAAGCCTTGCGCAGATTCCGGGAGTTTCAGAAAATTGATCAGGAAGAGCTCGCCCGGATATTGGAGACGTATCGGCCCCAAATCAGCTTATACGAAACCGGAAAGCGCGAGATGAAAAGCGGGCAAATCCGCGCGATCTGTGAGCACTATAACGTATCGGCGGACTACCTGCTTGGTCTGACCGACGAATACCGACCACTCCACGGCGACCCGGATGAAACATAATCGCATGATTTGCATCAATCGTTCTGCTTTGAAAAGAAGTCGGTGGTAATGATGAAAATTAATGAATCGTTGCGGAGATTTCGAAAAGAGAAGAAGTTATCGCAGATAGAAATATGTCAGGTGTTGAATATTCGGCAGCAACAATATTCCAGATATGAAAGCGGCTTGAGAGAGATTAAAAGCGGACAGATTAAGACGATTTGCGAACATTATAATGTGTCGGCGGATTATCTTCTGGGCTTAACCGATGCATACAAACCGTTTCGTGATACGGATGATACATAAAGGGCACGGCTCCAACAGCCGTGCCCTTTATGTTATGCTCTGAAGAATTATCCATAGCTCTGATAGCCGGTGCCGTCCGGGCGGATCCGACAGAGGCGGAACTCCGCCGTGTAGTAATAGAGATAGCCGTCCGGGAAGCTGTAGAGGGAATACGCATGGGGAATGGGCAGCGTGCGGGTGGCGCCGTTTTGCAGATTCCGGGCATAGCAGGTGCTGTCCTTCCGGTCGATCAGCCAGCCGTTGCAGAGGACGAGAGGCGTGCCGAGCGCTGAGCCGGCTCCAGCCGCGGAGTCGATGCGCCGTCCTCCGGAAAATCCGGATCGTTTTGCAGGGCCTCTCTGTTTTCTTCCATGTCGTCCCCCTCTGTCTGTGATGCCGGTCAGTAGGTATCCGACTGCAAAATCCGGGCGCCGACGGCGCGCATATCCGCAAGATTCGCCTCCTGGATCGCGTCGGTGTTGGAGGAACAGCAGTCGGCGAGCACCACGACCTCGTAGTCGAGCGAGATCGCGTCATAGCAGGTGGTACGGATGCAGTTGGGGGTGGTCGTCCCGGCGAGGATGACGGTGGAGATGCCGAGACGGCGCAGCAGCAGATCCAGCGGCGTCTGGAAAAACGCCGAGTAGCGCGGCTTGATGATCTCATAGTCATCGGGGCGGCGGTCGAGAATCTGTCTCTTATACACATCTCCGAGCCCACGAGACCTCTCT
>USLV01000202.1 GCA_900555705.1 uncultured Oscillospiraceae bacterium
GAGGTCTCGTGGGCTCGGAGATGTGTATAAGAGACAGGCCTTGATGATGGTGTCCATATGGGTATGTCCCGGGATATAGTCGCTTTTGGAGCCCACAACCGCGATAAAGGGTCGCTTCATCTCGTTGTCGGTGATCCCAAGCGCTTTGAGCAGGGAACGGTGAGGTGCCCGTGAGGGGCCCTCTTTCATCAGATCGCTTCGCATGAAAAATCTCCTTCCTTATTCCGGCTTTTGAATGTATGCTTCCAACAGCGCACGGCAGGCATCGCTTTCCGTCTGTCTCTTTTCGCCACCCGCAGTTCCCTCCGCTGTGCGCACGCCGAAATAGAGAGACTTCGGTACTTCCCGCATCGCATGGGTTACCAGCAGATCGTTCTTCCAGTCCCAGTACCGTCCGTCCTCCGAAACGCCGTCGGTGCGGACAGACAGTTCCGAAAAGAAATGATAGTCATCGGTCGTTTTGATAGAGAGCACCTGCTCCTGATAGCAGCTCGGCTCAAACGCAAAAAACATCGTCTCGCCCGCCGAAAAGAGGGCGGCCAACTCAGCACGGTCGCCTACATCCTGCATGGCAAGACCCCGCACCTGCAAATTCACCTCGTCATCTCCATTCCGGTCCACACCGAAAGGGGCCATGGTCTCGGCAATGTCCTCCAGCGTGTCGGCAGCCAACGCCTTCTCGGTAACGACGACAAGCGTATAATCGTATTTCTCTTTGCTCAGCATCTGGAAAGCCAGAAACGCAACCGCAACAACGATAAACAGTCCGGCCAGCGTAGGCCATTTGTAATGATACCAGTAGTTCTCCCACCGGCTTTTCGGAGTTTTCGGTGGTTCCTCGTGCGGCGTCGGCTTGAGCTCTTCCGGGTCGACACCCGCGAGATACATCTCTCTTGCCATAGGGACGATCCACTCCTTTCAGCGACCGGCAAATCTGCCGGCGACATTATGGAAACCGGCAACGGGTGAATCCCGCTGATCCGTATTCTTGTATCATAGCAGAAAATCGACAAATATTCAAGTGGCAGTTCCAACCGCCGGTCGTCAGACCTCCGCCGTCTCCGGCAGGACACAGGCCATCTCTTCCTCCGTCCGGACGACAGCCGCCTGCCGTTTTTTCCAGCGCAGGAAAAGGAAGAAGCAGATCAGATGAGCAGCAAAGGTCACCGACCATGTGATCGGATAGGAGAGATACAGGCAAAACAGCGTGTGCTTGGCGGCAAAAATTGTGAATATCCAGAGAATGCGCAGACCGCAGGCACCGGCGAGCGAGACAACCGTCGGAATAATGGAAGAACCCAATCCCCGTATAGAACCGCAGGTGACATCCATCGTACCACAAAGAAAATACAGCGTACAGATGACTGCCAGTCGGTCAACACCGTACTGCACCACTACCGGATCGCCGGAATAGATTCCGAGCAGGGGACGGCTGAACAGCACCATCGCACCGCCCATCACCAGGCCGACCACGCTCACAGATCCAAGGCACAGGAGCAGAATCCGGGGGATGCGCTTCCACTTCCCGGCGCCGACATTCTGGCTGGTGAAGCTGAGCGAGGCCTGATAGAAGGAATTCATAGAGGTATAGACAAAGCCCTCGAGATTGCCGGCGGCGGTATTGCCTGCCATCGCCAGCGAACCGAACGAGTTGATGGAGGACTGGATCAGTACATTGGAAACCGAGAACACAGCTCCCTGTATACCGGCGGGCAGTCCCACCCGTGTGATTTGCAGCAGTTTATCCTTTCGGATCCGCAGCTGTCGGAAATGAAGCTGATAAGGTCCGTCGCTGCGGACAAGACAAATGACCACCAGCACAGCCGACACGCACTGTGAGAGGATGGTCGCGAGCGCCACGCCGGCCACGCCCATCCGAAATACAATCACAAAAAACAGGTTCAGCAGAACATTGATGATACCGGCAATCAGCAGGAAGATCAGCGGTCGCCGCGTATCCCCCACCGCGCGCAGAATCGCCGCTCCGAAGTTGTAGATCATCAGCGCGGGCATTCCGGCAAAAATGATGCGCATATAGAGCACCGCCTGGTCAAGGACATTCGACGGCGTGCCCATCAGCTCCAGCAACGGCGCAGCCAGCAAACCACCGACAACAATCAGAATGACGCCACAGATAGCGCTGACCAGCATGGAGGTGTGCACCACCTCGTGCACATCCTTCCATTCCTGCGCGCCGTAATAATGCGCCACCATAATACTGGTACCGATCGACAGTCCCATAAACACGTTGACAATCAGGTTGTTCAGCGAACCGGTCGAGCCAACCGCTGCCAGCGCATCGTTTCCGGAAAACTGACCCACCACTACGATATCCGCCGCATTGAAAAGCAGCTGCAAAATTCCGGAGAGCATCAGCGGAACGGCAAACAGCAGAATTTTCCCAAGCAACGGGCCGTTGCACATATCGATTTCAAATGAACGCTTCAAGCAGTCTCAACCCCAACCATCCCTCATATTGTCATACATTCTAGTCTCTTTCCCCGAAAATTGCAAGCCCTGCTTTTCTTTGATAAAAAGCGGACGGCCATCCGCCGTCCGCTTTCATACCGTTCTATTTCTGAACGGCTACGATAAATCCATCTACATTATTGCCGGAGACCGTATACGACCGATCCTTCGGGACATGAATCTCGCTGCCGGCCTCATAATATATCTCGTAATCGACGCCATCACACGTGGTTTTCAGATGCACGCCATCATAGGGAAACTGTCGCAGATAGGTGGTATATTCCTCGAGACAGAGCCCTCTCTCTGTCATAACGGCTGCATGCGGCACGCCGACATAACGGAAATGCCATGGCTCATAGGCGATACCGGTCCTGTCCTCCTTGTCCTGCGGATAGCGCAGCACAAAGCCATATCGAAAGGCGTTGTCGTTGATCCACTGATAGGGACCGGTGCCGTCATATTCTCCGGTCGTCCCGTTTTCATAGAAGATGCTGAGATCCACCGCCAGACCGGTATGGTGCTCGCTGTATCCCGGAAATGCCACATATTTCTTCGTGTGTTCTTCGCCATTCTGCGCAATGGAGTTTTGATAGAGCCTCTGCTGATAGTCGTAGCTCCGCTGCCCCGCCACCACATTGATCGTCGTCAGGCCGGACTGCCGGTAGAAATCCTCCAGCAGCCGGTTGAGCGGCTCCATCACCCGGGAATCGACGAGTACATTGCGATCCCGAACGCTGTAATGGCTGTTCTTGTTTTCGAAAATACTGACCAACTGCTGATCCGCCGGGAAGGTGTAGGCATGGGAGCGGTTAACTTCTACCAGCGTGCCTTTATGCAGCTCTTCCCCGGACATGGACAACACCTCAAAGGCATCACCGGGATCCGCTATACCCGAGATATCCGCATCGGCGTCTCCCTCCACCGCAGGAGCGGGCCAGAGCAACCAGATCAGACCGGCAATCAGGGCAAGCGGAACGGCCAGCAACAGCAGACAGCGGCCGATCCGCAGA
>USLV01000203.1 GCA_900555705.1 uncultured Oscillospiraceae bacterium
GAGCGGCAAAGCCGCAAAGGCTTACGCAGTAAGACTTTCCGCGAACATTATACCATGAAGCAAAATGCTTGCTCGCAAAGGCGTGGCGCGGGCGGCACCCGTTTCGTCGCCCTCACCTCTTTTGTCGGCATCGGCATTATCCAGCCAATCCTCTCCCGGGTGCTGTGCACCCCGCTCGACCTTGGGCTGATCGACGCCTGACTCAGACTGTTCGATCAAATCAGCCGCTGCTATTTCAACTGACTCCGTTTCCGGAGTGGCCATTGGACCAGCATCAAAATATAAAAAACGCATCCGCCGTTTCCACACGGACGGATGCGTTTTCAAATTTTGACGGCCACAAAAAAGAAACGGCGAAACCGGAGAAGCACCTCTCCAGTAGACAGTACCGGATAAACCATAGCCGCACGTCTCACGATTTCCTTTTCAAATGCCACGGCATCCGCCGCATCCAGCGCCGCCAGATATGGGCGTAGCCGGGCTCCTTTCACCCATTCCACCAACGCTTCATGGGACGGCAGACGATGATGATAGACCGTTTCCCATGTTTCAAAACAAGTTGTGCAGGCGGAGAGAATGTCGATATAATCATCCGCCGGCAGAGTGCCGTTGACCGTCAACGCGGCGGTGTCCAGCCCCCAGCGCGGCTCCGCCGCCACCTCCTCGATCAACCGAAACAACGGCTCCTCCCCGTTCATCGGTATCTGCACAGCCAGCACACCGCCGTCATGGAGCTTTTGCATCAGACGCGGGATCAGCGCAGCATGATTCGGGATCCATTGCAGACAGGCATTGGAAAAAAGCAAATCATATTGCCCTGAAAGCGAATCGGCATCACAGAGCTGAAAGCGGAGCGCCGAATATCGGCCACTTGCCTTTGCAATCATATCGGCCGAATTGTCAATTCCCAAAATCGAAGCTTTTGGAAAGACCTCCTGTAAGACAGCCGTGCTGTTTCCGGGACCACAGCCAATATCCACGATACTCGTCGGGGCATATGGCCGGAGTCGGTTGGCCAGATCCAGTGCCGGCTGTGTTCTCTGTGCTCCGAACTTCAGATACTGCGCGGCATTCCAATCCGACATCATCATTCCCCCCTCTATTTCCGTCATCCATTTTCAATCGCATTCTTCCGCCGTGGAACGGACAATCGGGATACATCGATTCCCTCCGCCGCCAGCAACCGGGTTTTCACCGCAATCCCCCCGGCATAGCCGGTCAGGCTGCCGTTTGTTCCCACCACGCGGTGACAGGGGATGATGATGGAAATCGGATTATGTCCGACCGCCCCACCGACCGCCTGCGCAGACATATGCGCCCGCCCAAGCCGCTTCGCCATCTCCTTCGCGATATCGCCGTAGGTGATCACAGAACCATAGGGAATTCCGCACAAAATCCCCCACACCGCCTGACGAAACGCACTGCCCGCAGGGCAGAGCGGCAGCTCGGAGGGCAGCGGCTTCTCCCCGGCGAAATACCGGTCCAGCCAGTCCCTCGCCGCCGCCAGAACCGGTCGTTCATGCGGCTCAGGCGGCAGCGCCAGGACGCTTTCCCCGAAATATTTCTGTCCTTCTATCCAAAGCCCCGCCAGTCCCTCTTCCCGGCAGGCCAACATCAGACGGCCAACCGGCGACGGATAAATCATGAAATCATACACGGCGCGGCATCCCCTTTTCCTCCTGCGCCGATTTGGCGGGTGCCTTTTTCTTCTGATAGCGCTCCTCCTCGCTGAAGATACAGCCGCAATACTTCTGCATGTACAGTCCAAGCTCCCGCGCCTTCTGCTGGCCCTCGCGGAAAAGCGGACGGAAATCGCGGTAGAGAAATTCGACACCGTGCGCCTCAGCCGCGCGCTCGGCTGTCTCCCGGATCAGCTCATGCTTCTGATAGGGACTGATGAGCAGCGTAGTGGTGAAACTGTCAAAACCGTGCGCCGCCGCATAGCGAGCCGTCTCGTCGAGGCGGCTCTGATAGCAGTAACCGCAGCGGTTGTCGAAATCCGGCGAGACATGGGAAATAAAGGTCCGCAATCCGTACAGGTTCTCCACCACCAACGGCAGCTCAATCGAAGCGGCATAGTCAACGAGTGTATTCTTGCGCGCCTTATACTCGGTGAACGGATGGATGTTGGGGTTATACCAGAAGCCGGTGAGTGCGGCTCCCTCGCCGCGCAGGCTCTCGATACAGCTGATCGAACAGGGTGCGCAGCAAATATGCAGCAGGGTGTTCATATAACGCCTCCAGAAGCTTGGTCACAATTTTTGAAATACCACGATTTCCGCGTCTGAGCCGCCGCTGCCGTATTCGCAGACAAGCAGATACCGCTCGTCCGCAACCAATCCGTAGCAGCGGTCGCTGCCGATTCGACAGACCTCTGTGCCGTAATACATCTTATCGTCGTCCCAGAGCTGTACCGTCTGCCCGCCCGGCAGCGTATAGGTCAGGTTAATAAAATCTCCCCGGAGCTCGTGCAGCTGCGTGATCTCCGCCATATCGTCGATCCCCAGTGCACGGAACCGGCGAATCAACTCCTCTTTCGGCAGCACAGTCAGCCCTCCTCCGTTTCTCTCAGTCGGGCGTAGATGCAGGAATCCAGTATCCTCCCATTTTTGCAGACACTCCGGTGCAGTATTCCCTCAAGCAAAAAGCCGTTTTTCTCGAGCACCCGGCGGGAACCTACATTCTCCGCATAGGGCTCGGCATGGATCCGAACGATATCGAACTGCGCAAACGCTTCCCGGCAGATCCGGCCAACCGCTTCCGTCATGATCCCACGGCCCCAGAACGGTTTGCCCAGCCAGTAGCCCAGTTCCGCGCTCCGGCGATAGACATCTGACCCCGGGAACACCCCAACACTGCCGACCGCCTCGCCGTCAACCACAATGGCACGGCAGAGCTGTCGCGCCTCCTGCTCCATGCAGAGCCGGATATAACCCTCGGCGTCCGCCAATGTATAGGGCGACGGGAAGACATCCCGCAGCCAGCAGGCCACCTCGTGGCAATCGGCATACCGCGCCGTCGACGCGGCCAGCTCCGGCCGCCAGGGCCGGAGCGAAAATGTACTGTTCATGTCCAGATATCCTCCGCATGCGAAAACTGATTGATGTTGTATACCCCCGCAGTCAGCTTCGTGATATATTTCAGAGATTTGCCGGTTCCCTTCGCCACACAGTCCTCCGGATCCTCCGCCACACGGCAAGCCACGCCTGTCAGCTGTGTCAGCCGTTCTGCCATCCCGTTCAACCGCGCACCGCCGCCGGTCAACACGATTCCAGACCGCATAATATCGCCCGCGAGTTCCGGCGGCGTCGTCTCGAGCACCCGCTGCACAGCGGAAAAAATCTCGGAAAGCGGTTCCTCCATTGCCTCCCGCAGATCGTTCGCCGTCACCTCACAGATACAGGGCAGGCCGCTGACCGTATCCCGGCCGGGCACTTTCATCGCGGCCACCTCCGGCCGCTCAAGCG
>USLV01000204.1 GCA_900555705.1 uncultured Oscillospiraceae bacterium
GCATACGATATGTAGAGAGGTCTCGTGGGCTCGGAGATGTGTATAAGAGACAGGATCAATGATCGCCGCCCGTTTCTCCTCATCCCAGATCAGATAGCAATTGGTGTCCAGCTCGCCGACCGGCAGGCACAGCACATGCATTCCCGTTCCTCCTATTTTTCATCCGTATCCAACAGCAGCGTCACAGGGCCGTCCCCCGCCATGGAGACCTGCATATCCGCGCCGAAGCGACCGGTCTCCACACGGGCGACACCCGCCTCCCGCAGCAACCGGACAAATTGTTCATACAGCGGCTCCGCCTCCTCCGGACGGGCCGCAGACAAAAACTCTGGGCGCCGTCCATGACGGCAGTTGCCATAGAGTGTGAAATTCGAAACCACCAGCGCCTCGCCGCGGATATCCAGCAGCGACCGGTTCATCTGTCCCCGTTCATCGTTGAAGACGCGCAGCCCGGCGACCTTTCGGGCGAGCCAGACCGCATCCGCCGCCGTGTCTCCACGACGCACGCCGAGCAGCAAAAGCGCGCCGGCAGCGATACTACCGGTTTCGGCGCCGTCTGCCGTCACCGACGCAGACCGCACCCGCTGAAATACAATCCGCATACCGTCGCCTCCTACTGCGCGCCGCCGCGCTCAATGTGCAGTACGCCGCCGATCCGGGCCAGTCGGGAAACGACACTCTGCAAATGCTCCAGATTGTTGACCCCGATGGTCAGGCTGATTGCCGTGTGCCCGGGCTCGGTCTCCCGGGTGTTGATGGCGTGGATCATCACGTGCATCGACGCGAGCTGGGTCGTCACATCCGCCAGCAGGCCGATGCGGTCGGTGCTTTCCAGATGCAGCGCCGCCTTGAACTCCTCCCGCTGGGTATCGGCCCAGTGAACCGCAATCCAGCGCTCCGGTTCCGGCGCAGCCGCCACATCCCGCGGCACATTGGGGCAGTCGCATTTATGGATCGAAACACCATAGCCGCGGGTGATGAACCCGATGATCTCGTCGCCCGGCAGCGGGTTGCAGCAGCGGGAGAACTTCACAAGGCAGTTGTCCATACCGTCGATGACCACACCGCCGTTGTTGTGATGCGGCTTCGTAGGCGCGGTCACAAGCTGCTCCGGCGTCGGCGTCTCCTCCGGCTTTGCGAGCCGGGTATATTCCTCCTTGATGCGCGGCATGATGCGCGACAGCAGCACGCCGCCGTAGCCGATCGCCGCATAGAAATCTTCGATCGTCGCACAGTGCTGGCGGCGGCTCTGCGACAGCAGCAGCTCCTGCATCCGATCCTCCGGCAGGCGAATGCCGTTGCGGCTCAACTCCCGCTCGAGCTCCTGCCTTCCCTGAACAATATTCTCCTCCCGCCGTTCGTTCTTAAACCATGCGCGGATTTTGTTGCGCGCCTCGCTGGTCTTGACGATGTTCAGCCAGTCGCGGCTGGGGCCGCGCCCCTGTGCGGAGGTGGTGAGCACCTCGACAATCTCACCGGTTCGAACCTCGTAGTCGATCGGCACAATGCGGCCGTCCACCTTCGCCCCCACCATGCGGTTGCCGACGGCGGAATGGATCGCATAGGCGAAATCCACGACGGTGCTGCCAACCGGCAGCGAGATGACATCCCCTTTTGGAGTGAAGACAAACACGTCGTCGGAGGAGAGATCGGTCTTGATCGACCGGACAATATCCTCGGCGTCGTCAACGTCCTTCTGATTCTCGATAAACTGCCGTACCCAGGCGAGCCGCTCTTCCAGCTTATCCTTGCGCTGGATGCCGAGCTTGTATTTCCAGTGGGCTGCGATGCCGTATTCCGCCGTATAGTGCATCTCCCAGGTGCGGATCTGCACCTCGAAGGGGATCTTCTCCTTGCTGATGACCGTCGTGTGCAGCGACTGATACATGTTGGGCTTCGGAGTGGAGATATAGTCCTTGAAGCGGTTCGGGAGCGGGCGGAACAGATCGTGGATGATGCCGAGCACATTGTAGCAGTCATTGACCGTATCGACGATCACCCGTACCGCATAGATATCGTAGATCTCGTCGAAATTCCGTCCCTGGATATACATCTTCCGATAGATGCCGGGGATGCTCTTGATGCGGCCGGAGAGATAGGGATGGAGATCGAACTCCGCCAACCGGTCAAGGATTCGCTGCTGAATGCTCTGCAAAAAGGCGTTGCGCTCATTCTCGCGCAGCGCCAGCGCCTCCTCGATGTCGTGATAGGCGATACCGTCGAGCTCACGGAGCGAGAGATCCTCGAGCTCCTCTTTCACCGCCCGGATGCCGAGCCGATGGGCCAGCGGCGCATAGATATCCAGCGTCTCCTTGGCTTTGTCGCGGCGCTTCTGCGGCGGCCAGCCGCTGCTGGTCCGCATGTTGTGGAGACGGTCGGCCAGCTTGATGATGACCACTCGAATGTCCTGCGACATGGCGAGCAGCATCTTGCGGACATTCTCCGCCTGCTGCTCCTCGCGGGTGTAGAAATTGATCTTGGTGATCTTGGTGACACCGTCAACCAGCGCCGCGACATCCGGGCCGAACTGGCGACGAACATCCGCGAGCTCGACCGGCGTGTCCTCGACAACATCGTGGAGCAGCGCGGCCGTAATCGTTTCGGAATCCATGCCGAGCTCGACGAGAATCCCCGCGACCTGTAACGGATGACAGACGTATTCCTCGCCCGACGCGCGGCGCTGGCCCTCGTGTGCCTGGCAGGATACCGTCACCGCCCGGTCGATCATCTCCAGATCATAGTTTTTCTCGCTTTTCATGATCCGGTCCTTGAGCTCCCGGATCAGCGTTTCCTTCTCTATCATACGGCTGTCACCTCGTGTAAAAACCGCATCAGCGGGGTATCGTTCAGATCCGCCTTGCCGCTCGCCGGCAACAACGAGAGACAGAGTCGATCGCCGTCGTCCTCTGCGGAAGCCAGTCCTGCCTCGCAGAGCACCTCCACCGCGACCCGCAGCTGGACGCAGGAGATGGCGTCAACCGCATGGAGCAACTGCTCCAGCGTGCCGCGCCAACCGCCACGCGCACGAAGCAGCCGATAGAGCGCGGCAATCTGGTCGCGGCTCGGCGTACAGGCTGCGGGATCCGACGGTCGTTCCTGCCGCATCAGCCGGTCATAGTCCGCGAGCCCGGCCAGCATCTCCTCCTGTACCGTATCGGCATAACGGAGATCCTTCACAATCACCGACGGTGAGACCACCCCGCGGAACTCGTTGCGCTCCAGCGTCACTGCGAGATGCAGCAGCGCGCCGCAGGGAACGGGAAAGTCCTCCGGCGTCGTCTGGAATTTCATGGCGCTGACCATCGCTCCATCTCGGGAGAGCGAGAGTCGCAGGTGTCGACCGCCACCGACCGGCGTGATATTCTCCAGCCGCATGCCGCTGAGCTGGAAAACCGGTGCGGGATTGCCGTTTCCAAACCTGTCTCTTATACACATCTCCGAGCCCACGAGACCTCTCTACATCTC
>USLV01000205.1 GCA_900555705.1 uncultured Oscillospiraceae bacterium
ATCTAATGGTGGTGGAGAACGCGGAGCGCTTCGGCCTCAGCCAGCTCCATCAGCTTCGGGGACGGGTGGGCCGGGGGCAGCACCAATCCTACTGCGTGTTGGTGTCCGATAATAAAAATGACGAGACCCGCCAGCGGCTGAAGGCCATGACGAAAACCGCCGACGGCTTCAAGATCGCCGAGGAGGACCTCCGGCTCCGGGGCCCCGGTGACTTCTTCGGTCTCCGGCAGCATGGTCTGCCGGGATTGCGGGTGGCGGATCTCGGCTGCGACACCCGGCTGCTGGCGGAGGCGCAGTCCGCCGCCGACGGGCTGCTGGCAGAGGACCCGGCGCTGACACACCACCCCGCCACGGCGGAACGGGTGCGAAAGCTGTTTCAGCAGAGCGAAAACAGTCTGAACTGAATCCGGGAGACCGGCCGGATGGCCGCTCTCCTGGTTCTGTGAAATTTTTTCGTCCGTCCGGGTTGACAGCGCCTGTTTTTTGGCATACTATAAATGTGTTATCAAATGACAACCGCATAGAGTTCCGGTAGGTAAGGCTACCACAAGGATACGGACTGCTGCCGCGGAGTAGTGGAGACACTATGAGAAGGTCAACAGGCTATGTCGAATCAAGGCATATCCCAATGCAATTTCAAGGCGACGTCCCTTTCGCCACGCCCTGTGATGCTAAAGCTCGAACGGTGGAGAGACGCTTTCTTCGAAAAGCCGTCTCATTTTGCCGCCGTTCGAAGCCGAAACGGCGGTTTTTTGTTGCAAAATGTTTTATTTGTGAGGTGAGGAAAATGGATGCCGGGGGTAACAGCAGCACGAATACGGGCGGACGAAGTCGGCCGGAAAACAGGCGGTTATACGGCGTCTGTTTTCCGGTTAACTGAACGTATCGCCGGTTTTGTGTCTGATCTCCCATCTTTCAATTGCTCCCCGTCCGGGGAAAAGGAGGAGTCAGCATGACCGAGAAAATACGCTCCCTTCTGGAGCAAAAGGACTATGAAACACTGGCTGACCTGTTTGCAGATCAGCCCGCCGCCGATATCGCCGCGACGCTCTCCGACTGGGAGAACGATAGGCTTGCCGCCGTATTCCGGCTGCTGCCGAGGGCGCTCGCTCCGGCAGTGTATATCGCGCTCTGCGACCAGCAGCAGGAGGCGCTGCTGTATGAGTTGGACGACAGCGAACGGCTCGTATTGGCAGAACAGCTGCTGGCGGGCAAAAAATTTGCCGAGCTGCGGCATATGCTGGTCGAGCTCAACCCGACCGACGTCGCCCAGCTTCTCGAGGAGCTGCCGCCGGACCGCCTGCCTCTGCTCTATCGGCTGCTGCCGAAGGAGCTGGCGGTGGAGGTGTTTGTCGAGATGGACGGCGACAACCAGAAGCTGCTCATCCGGGCGTTCAGCGATCGTGAGCTGAAGGAAGTTGTCGACGAGCTGTATCTCGACGATACCGTCGACATCATCGAGGAGATGCCCGCCACGGTTGTGAAGCGCATTCTGCGCCAGGCCGATCCCGACACCCGGATGTGGATCAACAAAATCCTGCACTATCCCCGGGACAGCGCCGGCAGCATCATGACCATCGAATATGTCGATCTCAAGCAGGACCTCACCGTTGCGGACGCCTTTGCGCGCATCCGCCGCACCGGCGTCGACAAGGAAACCATCTACACCTGCTATGTGACCGACGAAAACCGCAAGCTGTTGGGGCTCGTGACGGCGAAGGATTTGCTGCTGGCGGATCAGAGCAGCCGAATCGGGGACATCATGGAGACCAACATCATCTATGTCACCACCCTCGATGACAAGGAATACGCGGCCAAAACCATCGATAAATATGATTTTCTGGCCCTGCCGGTGGTAGATCAGGAGGAGCGGCTGGTCGGAATTGTCACAGTCGACGACGCCATGGACGTCATCCAGGAGGAAAATACCGAGGATTTCTCCAAGATGGCCGCCATTACGCCGAGTGAGGACTCCTATTTCAAGACATCGGTCTTTCGCCATGCCCGCAATCGCATCCTCTGGTTGCTGGTGCTGATGCTCTCCGCCACGCTGACCGGCCTGATCATCGATTCGAAGGAGCAGGCCATCGCGGCGATCCCGGCGCTTGTTTCCTTTATCCCCATGCTGATGAATACCGGCGGCAACTGCGGCTCCCAAAGCTCGACTCTTATTATTCGCGGCCTGTCGCTCGATGAGATCCGGTTCCGGGATATCTTCCGCGTGATGTTCAAGGAGGCACGCATCGCCCTGTTGGTCAGCGTCGTGCTGGCGGTGGTCAACGGCGTCCGTATTTATATCATGAACGGTCAGAATTTCTATCTGGCGCTGGTTGTCTCGCTCACCCTGATCCTGACCGTCATTCTCTCCAAGCTGCTCGGCGGCATTTTGCCGATGCTTGCGAAAAAATGCCGTCTTGATCCCGCGATCATGGCAGCTCCTCTCATCACCACCGTGGTCGACACCTGCTCGGTGTTGATCTATTTCACCATCGCCGGACAATTCTGGGATAAACTGGTGGCATGATCTTTTGCCTGGCGCAATCGGAACAATAGTAAAGCGGTTGTGTCTCGTGTCGAGACACAACCGCTTCTATCTACCAAAAGCGATTACTTGAAATACCAACCCAGCAACCCCTCAAACACTTTCCCATGCGGCTATTCTTCACTCAACGCTTCGATTTCATCATGAAGTTCTTCCAGTCGGCTCTCCAGATCATCCAGCATGTCCTCAGTTTCTTCAATGTCTGCCGTAAAACATCCGCCGATAGGACAATGTTCCATATTTACCGTTGTACAATTATTCAGATTCATATCGCCTATGGGAGAACTATTGATATAGATATTTTGCGATTGCGAAATATTGATGTCTTCCAGCGGACAATTAACAATATGAATATCGCCATTGTGCTCTGTAACAGAAAAAAGTTTTTCAGTTTTTCTTCCAATGCGGCAATGCGGGTTTCCAGTGCTGTGACATAGGCTTCTAATTCCATCAATGATGACCTCCCTTGCAATTTTACAACAGATATCGGTTTATCCTACAAAAAAACGAAGGATATGCTACCGTCATGATAGCATATCCTTCAATAATTTACAATGGAAACTTACTTGAAATACCGGTTGAGCAGGCCCTCGAAGGCTTTGCCGTGACGGGCCTCGTCCTTGCACATCTCGTGGACGGTGTCGTGCACCGCGTCGTAGCCCAGCTCCTTCGCTCTCTTGGCGAGCATCAGCTTGCCGTCGGTCGCGCCGTATTCGGCCTCCACACGAACCTTCAGGTTCTCCTTCGTGTCGGCAGCGACAACCTCGCCCAGCAGCTCCGCAAACTTCGCGGCATGCTCCGCCTCTTCGAACGCAATTCTCTTATAGGCCTCGGCAACCTCCGGATAGCCCTCTCGATCTGCCTGACGGCTCATTGCGAGATACATGCCGACCTCGGTGCATTCGCCGCTGAAG
>USLV01000206.1 GCA_900555705.1 uncultured Oscillospiraceae bacterium
CTTTTTCTTTTTCGTTTTCTGGCGGCAGGTTGACCCATTCTTTTCCAATCCTTTCTGCTAGTCGGTTCGCGTTTCATAGGAAATTAGTATAACACAGTGGGTATGCAAAAACAACCGCTGTGGAGACTTCTCCACAGCGGTTGTACCAAACGTTTAATCCAACAACGAGGCTGCCGCATCCGCATACAGCGAAGCAATAAACTGAGCGCCATTTTCATTCGGATGGACACCGTCTCCCGACCAGTGAGGCGGTTCCTGTCCGATACAGGCAGCTGCAAATAGGCCGTCCAAGGGAATATAGACATCCGCAAATTCCCGGGCAATCCGCCGCGCCGCGTCAATCTTCGGATTGAGATCCGAGCGCCAGCCGGCTTTTCCGGCATCCGTTGGCAGCAGATAGGGCTCCAACAGCAGGATTTTGGCATCGGTCTGCTCCCGAACCTCCCGCAGCAGGCGGCGGTAGTTGTTCTCATACTGCTCGGCGGTCGTCAGGCTGTTCTGATCGAAGGCGCGCCAGGTGTCGTTGACACCAATCATGACCGACAGAATATCCGGCTTCCAGTCAAGGCAGTCGGTTTTCCAGCGTTCGATCAGATCCCATGTCCGGTTTCCGCTGATGCCGAAGTTCAGAAATTCGAACTCCCGCTCCGGAAATCGTTCGCGCAGCAACGCCGCCGCATACTTCGGATAGCCGTTTCCAAGAAAATGCGGATCGCTGCGATCGCGCCCCGCGTCGGTGATGCTGTCACCCTGAAACAGAATGCGCATAGTCCGTCTCCTCCCTTACTCCACCGTATACCACTTACCGTTCTTGAGCGTCGGCATTTTGATAATCTTCTGATGCTGCTCGTTGGCGTTGCCGAACCAGTCGTATTTCCAGCCCTCGTCCGTCATGGTCATGCGAACGGCGAAATATTGAAGCTCGCCGTTGCTCTCGAGCACATACATTACATAAATCGGGTTTTCAGCCTCCACCTGCGACGGCTGGTCAAACTCCGGAACATCCGTCCAGTATTTCGGCAGGCTGCGGTCGCTGAGCTGGAACCGTACCGCGTTGCCGGAGCCCTCTGCTCCGAGAGTCGCGGCATCAAAGCTCTCAGCCACCTGCCCGGTGCCATGCTCCAGCACAAAGGCACGCAGCTCCTCGGCCGAGGCCGAGCCCTTCAGCATCTCCCCATGCTTTTCCGCCAGCCGCTCCAGCGCGATCTCATAGCGGTTTTCCAGCGTTGTGTTGTAGGACAGCACCAGAAAACCGATCAGCGCGGCGCAGAGCAGCAGGATCACACAAAAGCGAATCGGCCGGAATTTGAGCGGCTCCGGTGGGCGACGAACCCAAATCTTCCGGATATTGAACAGGATCAGCGGCACCACGGTCAAAAGGCCCATGGCGATATAGACAATCATGGTATTTTTCATACAATTCCCCGCCTTTCCTCAGAGTACCTTGGACAGGAATTCCTGCGTTCGGGCATTTTTCGGATGGCCAAACACCTCGGCAGGCGGGCCTTCCTCCGTGATGATACCGCCGTCGATAAACAGCACGCGATCCCCCACCTCGCGGGCAAAGCCCATCTCATGGGTGACCACCACCATCGTGGTGTGGTTTTCCGCGAGCTGCTTCATAACCTCCAGCACCTCGCCGACCATCTCCGGATCAAGCGCGGAGGTGGGCTCATCAAACAGCAGCACATCCGGATCCATCGCGAGCGCACGGGCAATCGCCACCCGCTGCTTCTGTCCGCCGGAGAGCCGGTTCGGATATTCCTTTGCCTTGTCTGCGAGGCCCACGCGGCGGAGCAGCTCCATTCCGCGTTCCTCCGCCTGGGCGGGTTTCATCTTTTTCAGCTTGACCGGCGCGAGCGTCAGGTTGTTCAGAACGGTCATATGCGGGAAAAGATTGAACTGCTGGAATACCATGCCGACCTTCTGGCGCAGCCGATCCAGCTGCCGCAGGTTCTGCATCACCGAGACGCCCTCGATGATGATATCCCCCTTGGTCGGCACCTCGAGCAGATTGATACAGCGCAAAAAGGTGGACTTACCGCCACCGGAGGGGCCGATCACACAGACGCATTCGCCTTTTCCGATATGGGCGTCGATACCCTTGAGCACTTCGAGCTCCCCGAAATACTTGTGCAGATTCTGAACGTCAATCACTGCGACGCATCCTCCCTTCCAGCTTGCCCATGCCGGTGGACAGCGTCGTGGTCATCAGGAAATAGATATACGCCACGCACAGCAGCGGCACCATATTGTCATAGGTCAACGCGCCGATCGACTGCGCCGCCTTGGTCAGGTCACGCAGGCCGATATAGCCCGCGATGGAGGTCTCCTTCAGCAGTACAATGAACTCGTTGCCGAGCGCGGGCAACACGTTCTTGATCGCCTGCGGGATCACGACATACAGCATGGTCGCCCCGCCGGAGAGACCGAGCGACCGGCTGGCCTCGGTCTGCCCGCGGTCGACGGCCAGAATACCCGCACGGATAATCTCCGCCACATAGGCGCCGGAGTTGATACCAAAGGCCAGCGCCGCCTTCTGCCAGTCCTCGAGCGGCAGATCCTTCGTCAGCCGACCAAACACAACCAGATAGATCACGAGCAGCTGGACAACTGCTGGTGTACCGCGGACAACCGCTATGTAACCGTTGGCAAAGCCGCTCAGCCACCGGCGCAGGCCAATCAGCCAGCGCGGCCCGGTCAGGCTGTTCAGATCCTGCAGCTTGGCAATCGCCAGCAGCAGACCGATCACAACGCCGATCACCGCCGCGACCAGCGTCAGCTTGATCGACATCCAGAGGCCGTCGATCATCAGCTGATAACGATCCTCCTTAATCAGCGCCAGATAAATGGCGTCGGAAAAGGAGACCGCCATATTGTGTATCGTTTGCATGATTCCGTTCAATTCCGACCCTCCTCCGAGAGAGGAAACACAAGAGAACAGGGGATTGTAACAGTGTACTTGTTACAACCCCCTGAGCCGGTTGCGTTTCGTCCAGATGGCGATTTTTATTTGATATACTTGTCGACGATCTTCTGGAAGGAACCGTCTTCCTTCATCTCCTTCATCGCCTTATTGATGGCGTCAAGGAGCTTGCTGTTGCCCTTCAGAACGGCGACGGCATACGCCTCTTCCACGAACTGGTTCTCAATCAGCTTGAGCTCACCGTTGTTCTGATCGGCATATTCCTTCGCGGGGTTGTTGTCGATGATAACCGCGTCGACATCGCCGTTGAGCAACGCCTCGACCGCCAGCGCACCGCTGGCAACGCTGCGCACCTGCGCCGCGTCGTTGACAAGCCCCTCGGCTTCCGTGCTACCGGTGGTACCGGCCTGCACACCGATCTTTTTGTCCGCGAGATCGTCCTTGGAGGCGATGTTGCTGTCCGCCTTGACAATGATGGTCTGACGGGCGGTGTAATAGCTGTCGGAGAAATCCATGA
>USLV01000207.1 GCA_900555705.1 uncultured Oscillospiraceae bacterium
ATACCCGCCTCGGGGAATTTGGTTGCGGATTTGTTACGCAATAGAACGGCGATTTGCCGGGATTAGGTATAAACCCTTATCCCCGGCAGAAACGCGCCCGCAAAGCCGCTTACAGCAAGGCTCTTTCCATCAAAAGTAGTAAATTGGCAGTGGATTCGGCTTGCAGTCCTGCGTGTATGCCCGTACATCAAGGTTGTTTCGAGATAATCAACCATTTTAAATATAAAAGTGATATAATACTGGTGAGAAGATTTGAGATACATATAGTTTGATTGACTAATACCCGTTTAAGAAAGGCGGAGTTTTCTATGGCTACAACAGCTATAACCGATAAAGAATTTGATAAACTCATTGAACGACTTATCTTTTTTGATACAATGCGAAATAATTTGCTCACTTTTTCTTTTACGGCAGTCTTAGCCGCTTTAGGTGTTGCTGTTGGTACAGAAGTTGAAAGTTTAAATGCATGGGTTTGTCTCATTCCATTTTTCCTTATCATTCCTTTCGCTGCCCGTATTTCATATTATAGGATCTCATATGCACATACGGTATCATTCTTGAAAGTCTTTGCTCCAGAAAAAATGATTTTTGAAGGTGGCTCCTCGGAGGTACATGAAGGCCAGTGTCGTTTCTATGGTTTGATTGCTTGGCTGGTTAATCATGAAATGTTGCTTTTAGGTTTGGCAACCAGTTGCATCTTCTATTTTCGATATGTTCCACAAGTAGAAACTTGGGGGAGAGTGGAATATTTATCTCTTGTAGTTCCGGTTCTGTGTATGTTGCCTATTTGCTTAATATCTATGTCTACATATAAATTCAAGGATTTGTCAGATCCTTTTATTACAAACTGGAAAAGTTATAAGATAAAGCAAAATTCGCAAAAATGAAACCAATAGCTCACAAAAAAATTCTTTTACAGTCCAAGGCTCGGAAAGCGTTTTCTAAAAGAGCGTGGGACGGTCGGCTTTAGAACTGTTCAGCCTGTTGGTGAACTCTGAACCGTTGTCGGTCTGGACACACGCAATGGCATAGGGGAATTTCTCCACTACATGACGCAGGAAAACAACAGATGAATAGGTACTGTGTTCCTCAAAGACTTTGAGATAGTGGAATCGGGAATACTCATCGGAATTGAAAAAAGCAAAAAAACGCTTGCTTTTTCTGGAAAGGTATGCTATTATAATACGGCTGCCGCAAACATGGGAATTTTTTCGGTGTTTGTGGGAATTCATGTGACCCGCATGAAGACGGACGGTCCTCTGCCCGCTTTGTCCGGCAAGAACGTCTGAATATCAAGGAGGATTGACAAATGGATGCTTTGAGACTGATTGCTGCGGACAGCGTCAAGGAGACCGCCCCGGCGTTCAGCGTCGGCGACACGGTTCGCGTTGACGTGAAGATTCGCGAGGGCGAGCGCGAGAGAATCCAGGCCTTTGAGGGCACTGTGATTGCGAAGAAGGGCAGCGGCGTTGCCGAGACCTTCACCGTCCGCCGTGTTTCCTATGGCGTCGGCGTTGAGCGCGTCTTCCCGCTGCATTCTCCGAATGTGGCCGCTGTCAAGGTGGTGCGCTACGGTAAGGTTCGCAGAAGCAAGCTCTATTATCTGCGTGACCGTGTCGGTAAGGCTGCCAAGGTCAAGGAACTGCTGAAATAAGCGAGAAAAAAGGGACGGCTTCGTCCCTTTTTTGCTTTTCATCTCCGGAGAAATGTGGTATACTGAAGATGAGCGGAGACGAATGGCCGTGTGCAGGCCGTATCGACTCCGGGTGAATATTGAACAGGAAAGCGTGGACAGGTATGCAGGAAGAAGAGTTCGTGACGACGGCCGAGACGGCGCCGGAAAAGGGCCCGAAGCGCTCGTCCGGTGTCGAGGCCTTTTATGAGTGGATGGAGGCGGCGGTTTTTTCGCTGGTGCTGGTGACGCTTGTCTTCAGCTTCTTTTTCCGCATTGTGGGTGTGGACGGCGATTCCATGATCGATACCTTGCAGGATCACGACCGGCTGATTCTGCGGAGCGCGTTCTATACCCCGGATTACGGCGATATCATCGTGATCTATCGGGCGGACGATCCTGAGCCGCTGATCAAGCGGGTGATCGCGATGGAGGGCGATACAATACGGCTGGATCTCGAGACGAACGAGGTTTATCTCAACGGCGAGCTGCTGGAGGAGCCCTATATCCACTATCCGCTGCGCCGGGGAATCTCATGGGACGAGGACGGCGACAACGAGGTGACGGTGCCGGAGGGCAAGCTCTTCGTGCTCGGCGACCACCGGAACAACTCCAAGGACAGCCGGGATGAGGTTGTCCAGTTTGTGGATGTCAACAACGTGATGGGGGAGGCGGTCTTCCGTCTTTTCCCGTTTGACCGATTCGGCACGCTGTAAAAATTTGTTTGCAATCGCGGCCGTTGTGGCCGCGATTTTGCTGTGCGGGACGATGGGGAGGCGTAAGGATATGGAATCGACACAGGCAAAGGATATTCAATGGTTTCCCGGGCATATGGCGAAAACCCGGCGGAAAATCCGGGAGAGCCTCTCGCTTGTGGACATGGTGGTGGAGGTGTTGGACGCCCGCATCCCCTACAGCAGCCGCAATCCCGAGCTGCCCGAACTGACGGCGGGGCGGCCGCGGCTGGTGGTGCTGAACAAGGCGGATATGGCGGACGACGCGGCGACGCGGGGCTGGATTGCGGCGTTTCGCCGGGAGGGGATCCGGGCGATCGCGCTGGACAGCAAGTCCGGCCAGGGCGTCGCGGCGTTTGCCCCGGCCATGCGCGAGACGCTGACGGACAAGCTGGCCCTCTGGGAGGCGAAGGGCATGGGCGGCCGACCGGTGCGCGCGATGGTCGCGGGTATCCCGAACGTCGGGAAGTCCTCGCTGATCAACCGTCTGACGCGCGGCGGCAAGGCGAAGGTTGAGGACCGCCCCGGCGTCACGCGGAACAACCAGTGGTTTGTCATCGCGGATGGGGCGCAGCTGCTGGATACGCCGGGGGTGCTCTGGCCGAAATTTGAAGATCAGGAGGTGGCGCGCCATCTCGCCTATACCGGCGCGATCCGGGATCAGATTCTCGATTGCGAAGAGCTGGCCTGTCGGCTGCTCGCGCTGCTCGACCGGGACTATCGCGGTCTGCTGACCGCGCGGTATAAGCTGTCGGAGGAGACGCTCGACGCCTGCGGCGGGGACGGCTGGGAGCTGCTGCAGCAGATCGGTCGACGGCGCGGCATGCTGATTTCCGGCGGTGAAATCGACACCGAACGGGCGGCCGCCATGCTGCTGGACGAGTTCCGCGGCGCCAAAATCGGACGCATCACGTTGGAGAGGGCGGACGGAATATGACCAATTATGCCTTTGATGAGGTGGCGCGCGGCGGGCTCACGCTGCTCGCCGGCGTGGATGAGGCGGGG
>USLV01000208.1 GCA_900555705.1 uncultured Oscillospiraceae bacterium
CGTTTGCGGCTCCCGGCTTCTGTTCTCCTCCGCTCCCGGCCATCAGAGGAATTTCTATTGACAAACAGAGAGAATCGCCGTATACTGTGTTCATACCCTACTGAAATACTATGATTTAGGAGGACGGTCATGCGCTTCCGATTACCCGGCCTGCTGCGGCATAACTTTCGAAACGGGCGAATGTGCGGATGGACAACCGCCGACACACCTGCCTGAAACCGGAAAGGAAGCTGCACCATGTCTAAAAAAGCCTATCATTTCGAAACCCTGCAACTGCACGTCGGACAGGAACAGCCAGACAGCGCCACCGGCGCGCGGGCTGTCCCAATCTATGCCACCTCTTCCTATGTCTTTGAAACCGCAGACCAGGCGGCCGGGCGTTTTGCGCTGTCCGAGGGCGGTAATATCTACTCCCGTCTGTCCAACCCCACCTCCGATGTCTTCGAAAAACGAATGGCCGCGCTGGAGGGCGGTGCTGCGGCGCTCGCCACCGCCTCCGGTTCTGCCGCCATCACCTATGCGGTTCGCAACATTGCGCGGACGGGCGATCACATTGTCTCAGCATCGAATCTCTATGGCGGCACCTACAACCTCTTCGCCCACACACTGGCGGAGTCGGGCATTACCACCACCTTTGTCGATGCTGCCGATCCCGAAAACTTTGCCCGCGCCATCCAGCCGAACACCCGGCTTGTCTATCTCGAATCGCTCGGCAATCCCAACTCAGACATCACAGACCTGGAAGCAGTGAGTGCCATTGCCCACGCCGCGGGGATTCCCGTCATTGTGGACAATACCTTTGCCACACCTTTCCTTTTCCGGCCGCTGGAACATGGCGCGGACATTGTCGTGCACTCCGCCACCAAGTTTCTCGGTGGCCATGGGACGGTTCTCGGCGGTGTTATCGTGGACGGCGGGCATTTTGACTGGGCAAAGGACGGCAAATACCCCGGCCTTTCCACACCGAATCCCGCCTATCACGGTCTGGTCTTCACCGAAGCCTGCGGGCAGATCGCCTATATACAAAAGCTTCGCGCCACTCTCCTGCGGGACACTGGTGCCTGTATCAGCCCGTTTCACTCCTTTTTGCTGCTGCAGGGATTGGAAACCCTGTCGCTGCGGGTGGAACGTCATGTGGAGAATGCGCTGCGGGTAGTCAACTTTCTCCGGCAGCATCCGCAGGTGGAGCGGGTCAATCACCCGTCGTTGGCAAGCGGCACTCAGAAAGCGCTCTATGACCGCTACTTCCCCAATGGTGGCGGTTCGATCTTCACCTTCGAGCTCCGCGGCGGGGCGGAGGTTGCCAAACGGTTCACCGAATCCCTGCATTTGTTTTCGCTGCTCGCCAACGTTGCGGATGTCAAAAGTCTGGTCATCCATCCCGCCTCCACTACACACGCCCAGCTGGGCGAAGCGGAACTGCTGGCCTGCGGTATCCGGCCGAATACCATCCGGCTTTCCATTGGCACCGAACATATCGATGATCTGCTGGATGATCTCAATAGCGGCTTTGAAGCTGTTCAATAAGGAGGATATTTGTTATGAAGTTATATCAAACCGCAGCCGAGCTGGTTGGAAACACACCACTGCTGGAGCTTGCCAATATCGAACGCACGGAACACCTGTCTTCCCGTATTCTCGCGAAGCTCGAATACCTGAATCCCGCCGGCAGCGTCAAGGACCGGGTTGCGCGGGCTATGATTGAGGATGCCGAGGCACGCGGGCTGCTGCGGGAGGGTTCGGTCATCATCGAACCAACCAGCGGCAACACCGGCATCGGGCTGGCTGCCATGGCTGCCGCACGGGGCTATCGCGTCATCTTCACCATGCCGGAAACCATGTCGGTCGAACGCCGCAGCCTGATGGCGGCCTATGGCGCGGAGCTTGTGCTGACGGATGGAAAAAAGGGAATGACCGGCGCCATTGAACGGGCGGAAGCGCTGGCCCGGGAGATTCCCGGTGCCTTTCTGCCCGGCCAGTTCACCAATCCTGCCAACCCTCACGCCCACTACGAGACGACCGGACCGGAAATCTGGGCGGATACCGACGGAAGCGTCGATATCTTTGTTGCCGGCGTCGGCACCGGCGGCACCATCACAGGCACCGGCCGCTATTTGAAGGAACAGAATCCCGCTGTCCGGGTGGTCGCCGTCGAACCCGCAGGTTCCCCCGTCCTCTCCGGCGGCAAGCCGGGCCCGCACCAGCTCCAGGGAATCGGCGCGGGTTTTATCCCCGACGTGCTGGACACCGCTGTCTATGATGAAATCCTGCCGGTCTCCGATGAGGAAGCGCTCGCTGCCGGACGCCTGATCGCCCGGCGGGAGGGGGTACTGGTCGGCATTTCCTCGGGCGCCGCTCTCCACGCGGCTATGCAGCTCGCCAGGTGGCCGGAAAACAGCGGCAAGATCATCGTTGCCCTCCTGCCCGACATCGGCGACCGCTATCTCTCCACCGCGCTCTTTTCTCCTTCGGAACGGTAACGTCGTATATTAAAAGCCCGGGAAAATCGTGAGATTTTTCCGGGCTTTTTGTCAAAAAATATATTTACATATCGATAAATGTATGATACACTGTTAAAGAATTGGTTATGAAAGAGACGACTCGTTCAGTTGATCTCGCCCTCCGGCGGATTGACACTCTTCATGGCAAAAGTGAGCAGCTCCTCCCGTTGCTGACCGTCCATCTGGCGGTACAGCACGAGGAATGCACGCTCGTCTGCGGACAGTCCCGACAGAGAAGCAGCGCCTTCCAGGAACTGCGAGAGCGTCAGCTCCGGCTGGTGCAGCATCACGGTACTGCCCGCCTCGTCTGCGCCGATCAAATAATCGGTCGAAACATTATAAATCTGAGACAGACGGAGCAACGTATCAAACGCCGGACAGGTCTTTCCCGTTTCATAGTAAGCATAAGTCGACCGATCCAAACTCAACAGCTGAGAAACCTGCAGCTGGGTCATACCGCTGATTTTCCGCAGCTGCCGCAGACGGCGGGAAAAGATGGTGCGTAAGACCTTTTCATCCAACATAATGCGTTTCCTCCTTAGTGCGCGAAGTCTTTCGACAAAAATTTTTCATCACTTTATTTGAGTATACCATTTCATTTCTTCTTTTTCATGATGAGTGTGTGTTTTCAACTGTAAGAATTATATTTTCACATAACAAGCAGTGAATCTCTGCTACATTACTGCTCCATTGAATCACTCTTTTATTCTTATCAGAAAACGCCTCGGAAAACAGCGACAATTTCTGTCATTCCCCTTGACTCATGCAGCTGAATCTGCTATAATACATTTCAGGACATTTTTATGCTACTGTGGCTCAGCTGGTAGAGCAGCTCACTCGTAATGAGCAGGTCGTCCGTTCGAATCGGATCAGTAGCTCCAAAGGAAAAGACAGGCGACGGCCTG
>USLV01000209.1 GCA_900555705.1 uncultured Oscillospiraceae bacterium
GGCAATTGGCCAGCCGGTTATCCCGTCGCTCGTCGTGACCGACGTTGACAGCGCGCTCTCCTTTGCGGCCGAAATTGGCTATCCTGTTATTGTTCGCCCGGCGTTCACCCTCGGCGGCAGCGGCGGCGGCATCGCGGCGAACGAGGAGGAGCTGCACGAGATCGCGACCAACGGTCTGCGGCTCTCGCCGATCCAGCAGGTGCTGATCGAGAAGTGTATCTCCGGCTGGAAGGAAATCGAATTCGAGGTGATGCGGGACAGCAGCGGCAACGTCATCACGATTTGCAGCATGGAGAACTTCGATCCGGTCGGCGTCCATACCGGCGACAGCGTTGTCATCGCCCCGGCGGTTACTCTCTCGGATAAGGAATATCAAATGCTGCGTTCCGCTGCGCTTGACATTGTTTCGGAGCTGAAGGTCGAAGGCGGCTGCAACTGCCAGTTTGCGCTGCATCCCGACAGCTTTGAATACGCCGTCATCGAGGTCAATCCCCGCGTCTCGCGCTCCTCTGCGCTCGCCTCGAAGGCGACCGGCTATCCGATTGCGAAGGTCGCGGCGAAGATTGCGATCGGCTATACCCTCAGCGAAATCAAAAATGCCGTGACCGGCAGCACCTTCGCCTGCTTCGAGCCCTCGATCGACTATGTGGTGGTCAAGCTGCCGAAATGGCCGTTCGATAAATTTGTCTATGCCAAGCGGACGCTCGGCACCCAGATGAAGGCGACGGGCGAGGTCATGGCCATCGGCCATTCCTTCGAAGAGGCGATTATGAAGGCGGTGCGCGGCGCTGAAATTTCCCATGACAGCCTCAACACCCCGAAATTTGAAGAGCTCTCCGACGCTGAGATCGAATCGCGGCTCTGGAACTGTGACGATGAGCGGCTGTTCGTCCTGTTTGAGGCGCTGAAGCGTGGCGTCTCGCCGGACAAAATCTATGAGATCACGAAAATCGACCGCTGGTTCCTGCATAAACTGCTGAAGCTGGTCGCGATGGAGAAACGGCTGGCCTCGGAACCGCTGACCGATGAGCTGTATCTGGAGGCAAAAAAGCAGGGCTATCTCGACAAAACGATCGAGGCCTTCTCCGGTCAGAAGGTGGCAAATCCGCGCTATGCCTCCTATAAGATGGTGGATACCTGCGCGGCGGAGTTCGCGGCGGAGACCCCCTATTTCTATGCCTCCTTTGACGAGGAGAACGAGGCAGAGGAGTTCATCCGGCATCACGGCACCGATAAAAAGACCGTCATCGTCTTCGGCTCCGGGCCGATCCGCATCGGCCAGGGCATCGAGTTCGACTACGCCTCGGTTCACTGCGTCTGGGCTCTCAAGAAGGCCGGCTACGAAGTGGTCATCGTCAACAACAACCCGGAGACGGTTTCCACAGACTTCGACACAGCCGACCGCCTGTATTTCGAGCCGCTCACGAACGAGGATGTCATGAGCATCATCAAGACCGAGAAGCCGTATGGCGTTGTGGTCGCGTTCGGCGGTCAGACCGCCATCAAGCTGACCAAGTTCCTGCACCAGAACGGCGTCCGTGTGCTCGGCACCTCCGCCGACAGCATCGACCGCGCAGAGGATCGAGAGCGCTTTGACGAGCTGCTGGAGGAATTGGGCATCAAGCGTCCGCAGGGCTTCACCGTTATGACGACGGAGGAGGCGCTTGAGGTCGCGGAACGTGTCGGCTATCCGGTGCTGATGCGCCCCTCCTACGTGCTGGGCGGCCAGAATATGATCATCGCCTTCAACGAGGCGGACATTCGCGAATATATGGCAATCATCCTTTCGCAGAACATCGAAAATCCGATTCTGATCGACAAATACCTGATGGGCACCGAGCTTGAAATCGACGCGATCTGCGACGGCGAGGAGATTCTGATCCCGGGCATCATGCAGCATGTCGAGCGCGCCGGTATCCACTCCGGCGACTCCATCGCGGTCTACCCGGCCTGGAATATTCCGGATCGTATGATTGAAAAGATTGTCGACTGCTCGCGGCGGTTGGCGGTATCACTCGACACCCGCGGCCTCGTCAACATTCAGTACCTGATCTATCAGGACGAGCTCTATGTTATCGAGGTTAACCCGCGCTCCTCCCGAACGATTCCCTATATCAGCAAGGTGACGGGTGTGCCGATGGTGGATCTTGCGACCCGCGCGATGCTCGGCGAAAAGCTCGCCGACATGGGCTACGGCACCGGGCTCTATCCGGTCTCGCCCTATGTCGCAGTCAAGGTGCCGGTCTTCTCCTTCGAAAAGCTGACCAATGTCGACACCCACCTCGGGCCGGAGATGAAATCCACCGGTGAGGTACTGGGTCTTGCCGGGACGCTGGATGAAGCACTCTACAAGGGCCTCGTGGCCGCCGGCTACCGCATGAAGAAGGCGGGCGGCGTCTTCTTTACGATCCGGGACAGCGACAAGACCGAACTGCCGGATGTTGCGAAGAAGTTCCATGAGCTGGGCTTCACGCTTTACGCCACCAAGGGCACCGCACAGGTGATCCGGGACAACGGCATGCCGGTCATCATGATCGAGAAGATTCATGAATCCGATAACAACCCGATTACGCTGCTCGAAAGCGGCAAGGTGGACTATATCGTCTCGACCTCGTCCAAGGGGCGCATCCCGAGCCGCGACTGTGTCAAGATCCGCCGCAAGGCGGTCGAGCGCAGCATTCCCTGCCTGACCTCGATCGACACGGCCAACGCGATTGCGGACAGCCTCCGCAGCCGCTATACCATCAACAACACCGAGCTGGTCGATCTCAACCACATGCGCAGCGAGAAGTCTCGCCTGTCCTTCACCAAAATGCAGGGCTGCGGCAACGACTACATCTATTTCAACTGCCTTGATCGCATGATCGACAATCCCGAAGGGCTCAGCCTGCACCTTTCCGATCGCCACACCGGCATCGGCGGCGACGGTGCGGTGCTGATCTGTCCGTCGGAGGTGGCAGACGCCAGAATGCGAATGTTCAATCTCGACGGCAGCGAGGGGAAGATGTGCGGCAACGCCATCCGCTGCGTGGCGAAATATCTCTATGACAACGGCATCGTCAACCGCGAAACCATGACGATTGAAACGCTCAGCGGCATCAAGACGTTGCAGCTGCACAAGTACAACGGCGAGGTCAGGCGCGCGACTGTGGACATGGGGAAGGCAGAGCTGACGCCCGCCGCCATTCCGGTAGCGCTGTCCGGCGATCGCGTGGTTTCCCATCCGGCGACCATCGGCGGTGAAGACTATGCGATTACCTGTGTCTCGATGGGCAATCCGCACTGTGTGGTGTTCTGTGAGAATCCGGACGTGCTGGATCTCGAGAAGATCGGGCCGCAGTTTGAGAGCGATACCCTGTTCCCGGAGCGGGTCAATGCCGAATTCATCAAGGTCATCGACC
>USLV01000210.1 GCA_900555705.1 uncultured Oscillospiraceae bacterium
CACCGCCGCCCACGCCGGTGATGACGCCCACAAACACCAGCAGGAACAGGTTATAGTTCTCCGCCTGCTGAAAGGCGCACTGAACGCCCACCACCGTAAAAAGGCCCAGGCCGATGGAGTCCAGCCACAGCATGACCAGCTCATAGGCGCGGCTCTCTACCGCCAGCAGATGCCGCACGGCGGGCAGGAACACCAGGGCCGACACACCCATGGCCACCAGGGCATACACCGGCTGACAGAACATCACCGGCGGCGTAATGCCCAGGGTCAGGTCCCGGATAACGCCGCCGCCGCAGGCGGTACACACGCCCAGGATCACCACGCCGAAGGCATCCAGCTGGCGCTGGAGCCCGGCCAGAGCGCCGGAGGCGGCAAAAACCGCCGTACCGATGATCTCCAATATAAAAAGTACCGTTTCCGTCATGAAAATCGTCCTTTTCCCACATAATGCCACGGCATTATAGCACAGCCGCCGCCCCTGTGCAATGGGCGCAGCGCCCAAATTTCCCCGGTTTTTCGGCGGGTTTTCTCCCAATTATACCCATGCGGAAGTTTTTTTCCGCCTGTTGCCCAAAAAAGGGCAACCCTCCTGCAATCCTTCGGAAAATTCCCGGGACAGGTAGGGGCAGCCCGCCGGATGGTAAAAAAAGACTTCCGGATGCGACTGCATCCGGAAGTCCTGGTGGGGGATGGTGGATTCGAACCACCGAAGGCGTTGCCAGCAGATTTACAGTCTGTCCCCTTTGGCCACTCGGGAAATCCCCCATGTATGAAATTGGAGCTGGTGGACGGATTCGAACCCCCGACCTGCTGATTACAAATCAGCTGCTCTACCAGCTGAGCTACACCAGCGTCTGTTCACGTATGCGATTTAGTATACCAGCCGTTGCTTCTTTTGTCAAGCACCACTGGCACAATACCGCTGAAAATCTGAAAAATTTTCCGCCAGACATTGCTGGTGATGACGGCCGCGCGGTTGTCCACACTAATAGCGGGCCCAGTTTTTTTGAAAGGCATGATGGTGTTTGGACAACGGACTTTCCATGACGACGATGCTGCAATATTCCGATCTCCTCGGGATGGATTATCCAACCCGGGATATTCTGCCGGAGGATTTTTTCAACCGGCTTCCGGAGGAGGTCCGCGAGGAACTGAACAGTCGCCGAGCAGGCTTTCGCTCGGAAAAAGAGCTGAGACAGTATGCGGCGAGCCTGATCCGGCGGGCGTAATGATTACCGGAAGCTATGGTGTCGGCCTGTCCGACCTTTTGGATCAGAACGTCTCCTGCTATGAATATTTCTATTCCCTGCCGCGGCATATACAGCAAAGGATTCAAAATCGCGACATCGGCTCTTTTGACGAGATGCAGGAATATGTGCAGCAGCTTCGCGCATCGCATCAATTTGAATTGTAAAAACAGCGGCCGGGAAAATATCCCGGCCGCTGTCATCTGTTCTATTAAATGGAGATCTGATGCGCCATCTGGTAAAGATCAAAATCAAACGGCTTTTTCATCTGCAACGCTTCTTCGATATCGAAATCCACAATCGTATTGCTCTGCATCGCCACCACACGATTGCTCTTCCCAGCCAGCAACAGCTGTACCGCCGCATGGCCCATACGGCTGGCCAGCACGCGATCACGAAGCGTCGGCGAGCCGCCGCGCTGCACATGCCCGAGAATGGTCGGACGCGTCTCAATACCGGTACGCTTTTCAATATTCTCTGCCATCTCCACCACATGGCCGACACCCTCGGCGACAATGATGATGAAATGCTTTTTGCCGGTGGAAGAAGTGGCTTCGATCCGTTTCAGGATATCCCGATCAAAATCGAAGGGAACCTCCGGCACCACGATGCTGGTCGCACCGACCGCAATGCCGACATTCAGCGCGAGATAACCTGCATGGCGGCCCATAACCTCGACCACACTGCAGCGATCATGCGACTGGGCGGTATCACGCAGCTTGTCGATCATCTCCATACAGGTGTTGAGCGCCGTGTCATAGCCGATGGTATATTCGCAGCAGGCGATATCGTTGTCGATCGTACCCGGGATACCGATACAGGGCATACCGTGGCGGGTAAAATCCTGCGCACCGCGGAAGGAGCCGTCGCCGCCGATGACAACCACGCCTTCGATACCGAGCGAACGGCAATTTTCCAGCGCCTTCTGGATCCCCTCCTCGGTCGCAAACTCCTTGCTTCTCGCGGTATAGAGCATCGTGCCGCCGCGGTGAATGATATCCGACACGCTGCGCAGGTTCATCGGCTCCATATCTCCATTGATCAGTCCATTATATCCGCGATATACGCCGTAAACCTCCACACCCTCGCTCAGTGCGGAACGCACCACTGCGCGCACCGCCGCATTCATACCGGGAGCGTCGCCGCCACTGGTCAAAACGGCAATCTTTTTAACGGACATGATTCCTCTCTCCTTATCCTGGCCGCAGACAGCAAAAACCGCCTGATACGGCAATGAGCCAGCCTTTTACCAGCCGAATTGATACTATTATACACCAATTATTTTGTAAAGTTCAACCCGTATTATTGGCTAAGAAAATGTCACTTCCGTGCCCTTTCTTACGACAATATCACCACGGATTCGCACTTTCAGCGAAGCAGTACAACATTCTCCTCCGAAAGCAACTTTTTCAGCTCGCCGAGCAGCACTTCATTCGGGTCCACCCATTGCGCAGACGGCAGCCGCATCATCCGGCCGCTGTCGGAAAAGCGGACATAAACCGGCTCCGGTCCATCGAATACAGCCAGTAACAATTCTGCCCGTTTCCAGAGAGCGCTATTCACCGAAGGTACCCGCAGATAGAGTCCGGGCCGACTGGCCGGTGCCCGTTTGGGCGTCGTTTTCTCCGTAAAGGTATTGACCTGTTCGGGAGAAGGCGCCGACTCCACCTTGTCCACCACCAGCACCGGTACTTCCTCACGGGCACTGAGGCGGCCGGTCAGCACAACCGGCTGTCCTGCCTGCAACAGGTGGCCGAACTGAGCAAGCGACTTCGGGAAGATCAACAGCTCCATACTGCCGAACAGATCCTCCGCCAGCGCATATGCCATGGTGGCATTGCTGCGGGTTGTCCTGGTGCGCAGGCGGCTGACCACACCGAGCAGGCGAACCGTCTCACCATCCTGGTATTCCCCGGTCTCCTCTTCAAATGCGGTCAAAATCTGATCGATATGTGCAGCACCAATCCGGGAATAGAGCGGCGCATAAGGATCCAGCGGATGGCCGGTCAGATAGAGACCGGTGATCTCCTTCTCCATACTCAGCAGGTCATCATGAGAAAACTCCGCGACCGCCGGGAGCTGGAAAGCTGGACCGCTTTCCATTTCCGGATTATCAAAAAATCCCATCTGTCCGTCCAGATTCCGT
>USLV01000211.1 GCA_900555705.1 uncultured Oscillospiraceae bacterium
GGCTCGGAGATGTGTATAAGAGACAGGACTTCAAGCTGCTCGACCGCTCGGTCGTAGAGGCCTGGAAGGAACTGCCGGAGAAGAACACCTTTTTCCGCGGGCTGTCCGCATGGGTGGGGTATAAGCGCTATGCCATGCCGTTTGAGGTGGACCCGCGCGCGGGCGGCGAGTCGAAATGGACATTCAAGAGCCTTGTCCGCCTCGCGGTCAATTCTATCACCTCCTATACGGCGGCGCCGCTGTTCATCGTGTTCTGGATTGGCGTGCTGATGGGACTCGCAGCGGTGATCCTGACCGTGCAGACACTGGCCGTCTATTTTATGCATCGGGCTGAAACCGGGTTTTCAACGGTAATCCTCTTGCAGCTCTTCATCGGCAGCGGCATCATGATCAGCCTGAGCATCATTGGGCTGTATATCGCGAAGATCTATGAAGAGGTCAAGGGACGGCCGCGCTATTTGATTAAAACACAGCGTGGGAATGCGCTGCTGACGCCGGAGGCGCCTCAGCAACAGAAATAGGCGTCTGTGGCGATGGAATGAGCGTCATTTTTTGCGGAAAGGTGTATGATGCAGAAAAATGGTTGCTAAATTTGTGCAATATTACAACAAATAACCAGCACAATTTCTGTCTTTCCCCCCTTGACGGCGTACAACCTTTCATGTATAATGAAGCCATCCAATCTAATTCAAAAGGAGAAAGGTAAACATGAAAAAGGTATCTGCAATTGTTCTGGCTGTCCTCATGCTGATGATGGCCGCCGTGCCGTTCGCGAGCGCGGAAGAGGAAGCTGCTGTTTTTACCATGGATGTTTCTGATGTGGCCGTTGGCGACACCGAAGTTACGGTGACCGTTAACTATGAGACCGCTCTGGCCATCCTGAATGGTAAGATGACGCTGACCTATGATGCTACGAAGCTGGAAGTCGTTGTACCGATCGATGAGGAGTACGACGAGCCGGACGAGAGCCTGATTGCCGGCAAAAACCTGAGCCGTGTTGGTATGGCTTCCGTCAACCTGGACAAGGAAGGCGAGATCATTGTTGGTTTCGTTTCTCAGGAAAAAGCGATTGCCAAGAGCGGCGTTGCGATGGCTGTCACCTTTAAGCTGAAGGGTGTCAGCGCTGCTGCCGAGCTGCCGCTCAAGCTGGTCGTCAACGAGTGGACCACCGCCGAGGGCAATGCTGTTGAGGGCAAGGCCATCGAGGTGGAAGATGTGATTGCGATCACCGAGCCGACCGAGGCTCCGACCGCTGCTCCGACTGAGGCTCCGACCGCTGCCCCGACTGCTGCTCCGACCGAGGGCACTCCGGCGACCGGCGAGGCCACTCCGTGGGCTCTGCTGACCGTGACGGCTCTGGCTGGCGCTGCGCTGGTTGGCCTGACCATGAAGCGTAAATAAGTCTGAGAAGATTGGATAATGCAAAAAGGGACATCCGGGAAACCGGTTGTCCCTTTTGCAGTTATAATCGGCTCTGACAGTTCGCGGGGACTGCGGAGGAGGGCACAAGCTTGACCAGCACTGTCTGTTTTATCGGACAGTGCTGGTTTCGCGTATACGACTTTGTTGGTTCTGTTTGAGGGATGGGTGCTCTTCCTCCTGTCGGATGCCCAGTCTCTGGATGATTGCTGCAAATCGGAAGGAGAAGAACGGCGGTTTCCAAAGACGCTGAACAAAGGCGGGCGGACGCTGTGGAGTAGAGAGGGAAGTCCGCATAAGGACAGGCCTTTGCCGCATACAGTAAAAGAGAAAGAGGGGGTGCCGGTATGTGGCTGGATATCGCCATTGTCATTGCCTATATCGTATTTCTGGTGGGCATGGGGCTACGCGGGGGCGGACAAGTAAAAAATGCGGCGGATTTCACTGCTTCCGGTAGCCGCTACGGCACAGCGGTCATTTTTGCCACCCTCTCCGCCTCCTATGTCGGGGGCGGCTTTTCCTCCGGCAACGCGGCGGAAGCCTTTTCCCGCGGGATCAGTACGACACTGACGCTGCTCGGCTTCAGCATCTCCATGATCCTGATCGGCCGTTGGCTGGTGCCGGGAGTGGCGCGTTTTTCCGGTGTCAGTACAGTCGGCGGCATCATGGAGCAGGCGTACGGCCGCTCTGCCCGACTGCTGACCGGCATCTTTTCCTTTCTCTGCTGCGCCGGGGTAGTAGGAGCTCAAATGGAGGCGATGGGTCTGGTCTTCCATGTCCTGCTCGGCCTGCCGCCGAAGGTCGGCATCCTGCTCGGCTGCGGCATTGTGCTGATCTACACCACCTTTGGCGGTCTGCAATCCGTAATTGCGGCGGATATCGTCCAGTTTATCCTGCTGGCGGTTGGGATGCCGCTGCTGCTGTTGATGGGGCTGCGGGAAACAGGCGGACTGGATAGCGTGCTGGCCGCGCTGCCCCCTGACTATCTGGATCCGCTCAACGGCACGACGGCGGCGGGCTTTCTGTCGATGTTTGTGACGATGGCGGTGGGGGAGGCGCTGGCCCCACCCTATACCCAGCGTTTGCTGGTCGGGCGGGACGCCCGCACCACCGCCCGCGCCACCGTGCTCAGCGGGCTTTTCTCGATCCCCTTTTTTGTGGTCACCGGCCTGATCGGCCTGGTGGCCTATGTGATGAATCCGGCGGGAGAGGCCGCGACTGCAATGCCGCGCATGATTCTCTCGATCCTGCCGATCGGGCTGCGCGGTTTGGTGATGGCGGCCATGGTGTCGATCATCCTGTCGGCGGCGGACGGTTTTCTCAACGGTGCATCGGTGGGACTGGTCTGTGACGCGATTCTCCCGGCCGCGCCGGGGCTCTCCGACCGAACGCAGCTTCGCCTGCTGCGCGGGGTCAATCTCCTGACCGGCACGGCAGCGGTGCTGTTAGCCTTTGTGCTGCCCGGCATCTTTGATATCCTGGTGCTCGCCTATTCCTTCTGGTGTCCGCTGATTCTGGTACCGCTTGCTGCCGCCTTCCTCGGCATTCGTTCGGACGGCCGCTCCTTCCGGCGGGCGCTTGTCACCGGCCTGTCACTCACCCTGCTCTGGAATTATATCCTCGGCCGTCCGTGGGAAATCGATGGCGGCGTTGTCGGACTGCTCGGCAATCTGTTGGTTTTCACGCTTTCCACACACCGTGTCCAACAGTATCGGACACAACGCTTCCGCGTCTGGGGAAAATAATTTGCATTGAAACTCTCCTCTTGTCAGATACGGCGGGATATGGTATAGTAGTCCTTCCGCGAAGAGCGGTTCTTCGCGGAAGGCGAAAACCAGACGACATGCCGGATGGGAGGAATGCATTCATGTCTGCCAAAACATCCTGGAAACCCGCTTTTTTCACCATTGCAGCCGGACAGGCTGTTTCGCTGATCGGCAGCTGTCTCTTATACACATCTGACGCTGCCGACG
>USLV01000212.1 GCA_900555705.1 uncultured Oscillospiraceae bacterium
CGGCAGCGTCAGATGTGTATAAGAGACAGTAATAGGCGCGGCCCTTACCAAAGGTGTGACGGGTGACGGCAGGATAGCCGGCATAGAAATCCGTCTCAAAAACGCCGAGTGCCTCGGCGCCTTCGAGGTGCAGCAGGTCGCAGATGTGGCGCGCCTCATAGCGGCGGCCATAGCAGGAAACGAAATTGACATCCTGTTCCTGAAGCGAATCGGTTTCCTCGGCCCAGACTCCAAACACCTCGCGCAGCCCTTCTCCGGGAAGCCCGCCAAGATGGCAGAGGTCGTTTTCGTTGACAACACCGGTCAGATAGGTCGCAACAAAATGACCACCGCCCCGCACATACTCGGCGATACGGGCCGCCGTCCCGGGCTTCAGCATATACAGCATGGGGGCGATGACAAGACGATAGGGGGTGAAATCCGCCTCCATCGAGATGATATCGGTCGGGATGCCGCGTTTCCAGAAGGGGGCATGATAGCGTTCGCAGACATACTGGTAATCCCGATGCCGGGCGTTATAACCGGCGAAACCCTTGATGGCCCAGTCGTTCTGCCAGTCATAGACAATTGCCACATCGGCACGTGTTGTCTGACCCGCGATGGCGTCCAGCTTTTCCAGATCCTCACCCAGCCGGGTGACGTCACGGAAAACACGGGTATGTTCATGCCCCACATGGTCGACCACTGCACCATGGAATTTTTCATGGGAGCCCCGGCTTTTACGCCACTGGAAATACTGGACGCTGTCCGAACCGTGGGCGATCGCCTGCAGGGCGGAGAGACGCTGCATGCCGGGGCGCTGCAACTTGTTGATTCCGCGCCAGTTGATACAACTCGGGGTGCTCTCCATCATCAGGAAGGGCTTGCCGCCTTTCATCGAACGATAGAGATCATGGACAAAAGCGATACTCTGCGCAGTATCCCGTTCAGGGCCGTTGTGCCAGTCGGGATAGTTGTCCCAGGAGACGATGTCCATATGACGGGCAAATTCCTGATAATCAATGCCGTCGAAGGTGCCCATCAGATTGGTTGTGATGGGAATCTGGGGACTCAGCTCACGAAGAGGCGCAATCTCGTTTTCATAGAAGGAGATGTTCTGATCGCTGACAAACCGTCGCCAGTCGAGCTTTAAGCCGTTCGCAAGATTCTCACCGATTGAAGAAGGGGGCAGGATTTGTTCCCAATCGGTGTAAGTATGGCTCCAAAAGGCACCCCACCACTCGAAATTCAGCCGATCCAGATCGCCATATTTGTTTTTCAGCCACTCTCGGAAGGCTTGTTGGCAAAGAGGACAGTAGCAGACACTGCCGTACTCGTTGGAGACGTGCCAGAGTGTCAGGGCCGGATGAGCGGCATATCGCTCGGCAAGCTTGCGATTGATCAGCGCCACCTTTTCGCGATAGACCGGTGAGGTGAGACAGTGGTTCTGACGGATGCCGAACTGGATGCGTCGACCGTCCTCCCGCATTTGCAGCACCTCCGGGTACCGCTGTGCAAGCCAGGCGGGACGCGCGCTGCTCGGAGTGGCCAGAACGGCGCGCAGGTTGTTTTCCGCGAGTTTGTCCAGGATGGTATCCAGCCAGTCAAACCGGAAGACACCCTCCTCCGGCTCCAGCGCGGCCCAGGAGAAGATGCCGACAGAGGCAGAATGGATATGGGCAAGCCGCATCAGCCGCATATCCTCGTCCCAGATTTCCGGAGTCCGAATCCACTGTTCGGGATTGTAGTCTGCGCCGTGCAGAAGATGATGCCCCATGAAAATTCCCCCTTTTTGGCAGATGTGGACTATATTGGTATGATACTCGGAAATGGCGGCGAACGCAAGAGGAAAATTCCGACCGGGTGGACAGCGGCGAAATTTTCTGCTATACTGTCGGCAGGAAAATACAGGGGAGGAAATGGAATATGCTGCAAAATTTACAGATGAAGCCGGTGGCCATCGAGCGGGCACAACTGCCCTATATGCTGTATCTGCCACAGGGATATGAGGATCAGCCGGAGAAAAAATGGCCGCTGGTCATTTTCCTGCACGGCGCGGGCGAGCGCGGCACCGATCTCGAGGGCGTCTATCGGCACGGCGTGCCGAAGCGGGTGCGGGCCGGGGATGAATTTCCCTTTATTCTGGCTGCACCGCAGATCAGCGGTCAGCGCTACTGGGCTGGCTATACCGAAACGCTCAACAGCTTTCTCGACGAGCTGATCGCGACGCTGCGCGTGGATGAGGACCGGGTCTATCTGACCGGACTCAGCATGGGTGGCACCGGCACCTGGATGTGGGCAATGGCGAATCCCGAACGGTTCGCGGCGATTGCGCCGATGTGCGGTACCGGTATCTGCTGGTGTGCGGGTAACCTCGGACGCGTGCCGGTCTGGACCTTCCATGGTGACCAGGATACCACCATCCCGATCGATGAGAGCATCCGCATGGTCGAGAGACTGAAGGCCTGCGGCGGCGATGTGCGGCTGACGGTCTATGAGGGCTATGGCCACGACTGCTGGACCGCGGCTTATCAGCGGGACGATCTCTACGAGTGGCTGCTGTCCAAGACGCGGCAGAAGCGGTGAGCGAGATGACTATCTATCTGCGGAACGAACGGGCGGATGAGACACGAACCGTGGAGGAGCTGACACGGGAGGCGTTCTGGAATGTCTATATCCCGGGCTGCACAGAGCATTATCTGCTCCATGAAATGCGACGGTCGGCGTCCTTCCTGCCGGAGCTGAGCCTTGTGGCCGAGCAAAGCGGCAGGCTTGTCGGGCACATTGCCTGCGCCCGCACCTCGATTGCGCTGCAAAACGGAGGGATGCTGTCTGTCTTGACGTTTGGCCCAATCAGTGTGCTGCCTGCGTATCAGGGAAAGGGAATCGGCGGGCAGATGATCGAGGCGGTCAAATCCGCCGCCCGCGAGATGGGGTTCCCCGGCATCCTGATTACCGGCGATCCGGCTTATTACAGCCGCTTTGGTTTTGTACCGGCGGAACAGTTCGGCATCCGCAATGCTGACGGGCGATTTGCTGATGCGCTGTTGGCGTTTGAATTGCTGCCGTCAGGACTGACGGCAGCGGCGGGGCGTTTTCTGGAGGGGGATGCCTATACATTTGACGAGAGCCGGATAGAGGAATTTGACCGGACTTTCCCGGTGAAGAAAAAGGGGTATGCGCCCTCACAGGATCGCTTCCTGACACTTGTACAACAGGTGCATGATTAGAGAAAGAGAAAACGTCCCTTGCGAACAAATACGCAAGGGACGTTTTCATGTGAAACGGCGGCGGCTCTCCAGCACCAGCCCGACCACACGGATTTGCAGCACATCTGCGCCGTCAAAACGGCGGGTTGGATAATAGGGATTGACGCTTTGAAGCTCGATCCAGTCATCTCCATAGA
>USLV01000213.1 GCA_900555705.1 uncultured Oscillospiraceae bacterium
CGCGGCATTTGTCCCGGCCGACTTTTTTGCAGCTGTTGTAAGCGCCGCTGCGTCAATACCTCCCACAACGGAAGCGGCGGCTTCCTCGCCGGATCAGGATCAGGAAGGGCGGCCGATGGAGGTCGGCTATATCCAGGTTCGAACGACGACCGCCCGTGGCGCCATCCCGGTTCCCGGCGCCTATGTCACCATTACCAGTTCCGTTGGAAATGACCAGACGGTGCATTTTGTTGCGTTGACCGACGAGGACGGTCTGACGCCGGTTTTTCCGATTCCGGCGGTCAGCGGTCAGCTCTCCCTCGAGCCCGGTCATCCCCACCCATACACCACATATGATGTATTCGTGTCAGCACCGGGCTATTTCCGGGTCCAGAACACCGGACTGCCGATGTTCGGCGGTATTCACGCCGTCCAACCGGTCGAGCTGATTCCGCTCCCGGAAAACAGTACCGGCGAAGAGGCGGAGCTGGTCTATCCGGAAAATGGTCCCGACAATCTGGAATGAGAGGAGGCGGCCGTATTGACAGGAGAGCCCTATATCCCGGAATTTCTCACCGTCCACCTGGGCGCACCGGACCAGAACGCACAGAATGTGACGGTTTCCTTCCCGGATTACATCAAAAATGTCGCTTCCAGCGAGATCTATCCCACCTGGCCGGAAAACGCCATTCGCGCGAATATCTATGCGCAGATTTCCTTCGCTCTCAATCGCTACTACACCGAGTGGTATCGTTCCCAGGGCTATAATTTCGACATTACCAATTCGACTCGCTACGATCAGTCATTTGTCCCGAATCGCGTCATCTACGACAACATCAATGCGATTGTAGACGATATCTTCAACAGCTATGTGCGTCGGCAGGGATATGTCGAGCCCTATTTCACCCAGTACTGCAACGGTACAACCGTTACCTGCGAGGGGCTGTCCCAGTGGGGGACCGTGTCGCTCGCGGAGCAGGGGCTGAGCCCCTATGAAATCCTGACGCATTTCTATGGTGAGGACATCGATATTGTGCGCAACGCGCCAGTCATGCTGCCGACTCCCTCCTATCCCGGCACACCGCTGCGGCTCGGCAGCTCGGGCAACGATGTACAGGCCATGCAGGTGCGGCTCAATCGTATTTCCCGCAACTATCCCGGCATCCCGAAAATCCCGGTAACCGACGGTCTCTTCGATCAGGCGACCGATCGGGCCGTCCGTTCCTTCCAGCAGATTTTTCAGCTGACGCCGGACGGCATCATCGGCAACGCAACCTGGAACCGTATCTCCTATATCTACACGGCCGTCAAGGGGCTGGCGGAGCTGGATTCCGAGGGCATCGCGCTCGGCGAGATTCCGCAGCAGTACGGCACCGATCTCCACGAGGGCGACACCGGGACGGACGTGCGCATCGTACAGTATTTTCTGGCGGTGGTCGCCTATTTCTACGATACCGTGCCGCCGCTGACCGTCAACGGCATTTACGACGCGCAGACGGTCAACACCGTGGAAGCATTTCAGCAGAATTTCGGACTGCCTGTGACCGGTGTGGTCGACGAGGAGACCTGGGGCGCGATCTATCGTATCTATCGTGGACTCTTCGATGACGTCAGCCGGTTTGAGGGCGGTGTTCCCCCCTTCGGCGGAGTTATCCTGCGCGAAGGTTCGAGCGGGCCGGAGGTGGAGCTGCTGCAGCAATATCTCAGCCGCATCGCCGAGACTTACACCGAGATTCCAACGGTCACGATCAACGGTGAATATGACCAGCAGACCGAGGATGCGGTGCGCGCTTTCCAGCGGTTCTTCGGCATGCCCGAGACCGGTCAGGTCAGTGCGCTTGTCTGGGATCGCATCGGCAGTGTCTATTCCGATCTGGTGGTCGGCAGTGACCGGCGTGAGGGTCAGGCGCCCGGCTATACACTGGGTGAAGAAGAAGCCACTCTGTGAGAGGAGGAAACCATATGGCGGATATCATCAATCAGCCCCGGGATGTGCGGGAGGCGCAGGAGTTTCTGCGCCGTATCGCGTTTTCCTATGACCGCATCCCGCTCATCGCCGTGGATGGCGTTTTCGGCAGTGAAACCACGGGCGCGGTTCGGACCTTTCAACTGCTGTTCGGTCTGCCGGTAACAGGGATGATCGATCATCTCACATGGATCGAGCTCTCCCGGCTCTATCAGGAGCTGCGCCGCGAGGACCGGCGACCGCACGCGCTCTTCCCCTTCCGGCAGGTGGTGCTGCTCGTCCCCGGAGATACCGGCGATCATATTTACATTCTTCAGATCATGCTGAATACCCTGTCTCTGCGATACCACAATATCCCACCGGTGCCGCAGAATGGTCTGTTTGACGAGGCGACCGAGCGGGCGGTCCGGGCGGCGCAGGACGCTTTTTCTCTCGAACAGACCGGTACAGTCGACCGGCAGACCTGGGATTTGCTGGCGCGGAGCTATAACGAATATGTCGGCCGTTAAGGCGATCGGCCGTTCCCGCTTTGTCCGTAATGCCCTGATCCTGACCATTACCTCGCTGTTACTGCGGACAATCGGCATCTTCTTCCGCATCTATCTGTCGAATCAGATCGGCCCGGAAGGGATGGGACTCTATCAGCTGGTCATCTCCATCTACGTACTGGGCTCGACCTTCGCGACGGCCGGAATCTGCACTGCCGTCACCCGGATGATTACCGACGAGCTGGTCTGTGGCACCAAACGATCGGCGTTGCACATCCTGCGGCGCGCCGTTCTGCTCAGTGTCCTGCTCGGCCTGCTGTCGGCCGCCATCATCTTTCTGGCATCTGATTTTCTCAGTGCCCGGGTGCTCGGCGATGTGCGGGCAGCTCCGGCGCTCAAGGTACTGACACTCGGACTGCCGTTCATGGGGGTCAGCTCCTGTCTGCGCGGCTATTTCATGGCACGGCGGCAGGTTGCGGGCTCCTCGCGTGCGCAGATTCTTGAGCAGTTTGTGCGCATTGGCGTCATCTATTTCCTGATCGGCAAATTTGCCGCGCTCGGACTGGCGGCGGCCTGTGCTGTGGTGATGGCCGGGGATACGCTGGCGGAAATCGCCTCCTGCGGCTATCTCGCGATCGGCTATTTCCGGGACCGGCGGCGTCTGCCCGACAAGACGGGACAGAAGAAGACTACCGGTCGGGTGTTACACCGCCTGCTGGCGATTGCCGCGCCGATTACGGCAGGGCGGTATCTGAACACCGCGCTGCGTACGGTCGAGAACATTCTCGTACCAAACTGTCTGACCCGCTATTCCCATTCTCGCGAGACTTCGCTCTCCCAGTTCGGTATGCTCAAGGGCATGGCGATGCCGCTGCTCTTTTTCCCCTCGTCTTTCCTGAATGCGCTGTCCACACTGCTGATTCCGGAAATCTCAGAGGCGGCAGCGCTTC
>USLV01000214.1 GCA_900555705.1 uncultured Oscillospiraceae bacterium
GAGATGTAGAGAGGTCTCGTGGGCTCGGAGATGTGTATAAGAGACAGGTGCTGATCCATCTGGTGGCGACGAAGCGGCTGAACCCGGAACGGCTCTGGGGCGCGGGCGGGATGCCGAGCGCCCATTCTGCGATGGTCTGCGCCCTCACAATCGCGATGGCGCGGTTCGAGGGGGTCACCTCGCCGGTCTTTGCGCTGACGGTGATGTTCGCCTTTGTGACGATGTATGATGCGATGGGGGTACGCCGGGAGACCGGCGAGCACGCCCGGCTGCTCAACAAATATCTCAACCAGCTCGAGACGCAAAATGCCGATGACAACGGCGACGGCGTTCCGGACCGTGAGGTGCAGGAGATCGAGCTGAAGGAGTTCATCGGCCATACGCCGCTGGAAGTGCTGGGCGGGGTGCTGCTCGGGATTCTGGTGGGGATTCTGGTGCCGTAAGAGGCCGGTTATGAAAAAGGGGGTTGCGGGCTGCGTGGCGGAACGCGAAACAGACAGGACGATGCCGACAGCCGAAGAGCTGCGGGCGATGAACGGTGCGGAGCTGGAGGCGCTCTGCGGCCGTATTCGACAGCTTTTGATCGAAACCGTCTCCAAAACCGGCGGCCATCTCTCCTCAAACCTCGGGATTGTGGAGCTGACGGTCGCGCTGCACAGGAGCTTTTCGCTGCCGCACGACCGGATTGTCTGGGACGTGGGGCATCAGTGCTATGTCCATAAGCTGCTGACCGGTCGTGCCGACCGGTTCGATACCCTCCGGCAGGAGGGGGGCGTCGCGGGTTTCCCGCGCCCCTGCGAGAGCGAGACGGACTGCTTCATCGTCGGCCACAGCAGCACCTCGGTCTCCGCCGCGAACGGCATGGCGAAGGCAAAGGCGCTGCTGGGGGACGACGGCTATGTCGTGGCGGTCATCGGGGACGGCGCGATGACCGGCGGCCTTGCCTATGAAGGGCTGAGCAACGCCGGACGCAGCCGCGACCGGTTGATCGTTGTGCTCAACGACAACCGGATGTCGATCAGCCACAACGTCGGCTTTGTCGCGCGCCATCTGGCCAAGCTGCGGCTGAAATCCCGCTATGTCCGCTTCAAAAAGCGGGTCGAGACGGTGGTCAACCACCTGCCGCTGATCGGCGCGCCGCTCTATCGTTTTCTCGCGATGATCAAGGTGCGGCTGAAAAAGACGATCTACAGCCGCAGCACCATGTTCGAAGAAATGGGGTTTTATTATCTCGGCCCAATCGACGGTCACAACCTCCGGGAGCTCTCGGAGGCGATGATCACCGCGCGCAACCTGGGTCGCCCGGTGCTGATGCATGTCGAGACGGTCAAGGGAAAGGGCTATCCCTTCGCGGCCGCGAGCCCCGACACCTATCACGGCGTCAGCGGCTTCAATATTGAGACCGGCCAGACCCCGGCCTCCGGCCCCTCCTTCTCCTCGGTGTTCGGGGAGAGCCTCTGCGCGCTCGCGGAGCAGGATGAGCGCATCTGTGCGATGACGGCGGCGATGAAGACCGGCACCTGCCTGACCGGCTTTGCCGAGCGGTTCCCGACCCGCTTTTTCGACGTCGGGATCGCCGAGGAACATGCCGTCACCTTCAGCTCCGGGCTGGCGCAGGGCGGGATGCTGCCGGTGTTTGCGGTCTATTCGACCTTTTTGCAGCGCAGCTATGACCAGATTCTCAACGACGCCGCCCTGAACGACAGCCACATCGTGCTGGCGGTCGACCGGGCGGGCGTTGTGCCGGACGACGGCGAGACCCACCAGGGCATCTTCGACCCCGCCTTCCTCGGGACGATTCCGCGGGTCACGGTCTATGCTCCCGCCACTTTTGAGGAGCTGCGTATCCATCTCAAGCAGGCGCTCTACGACGTGACGGGGGTCGCGGTCGTCCGCTATCCGAAGGGCGATGAGCTGCCGATGCCGGACGCCTACCGCCCGGATTACAAACCCTTCTCCTATTTCCAGGCGGCGGGGGCGAAGACGCTGCTCGTGACTTATGGCCGCGTCTTTTCGCATGTCCTGACCGCGGCGGAGCAGCTCGCGAAAGAGGGTGTGCTCGTCTCGGTGCTGAAGCTTAACCGTATTCGCCCGGTCGAAGAGGAGTGCGTCTCGATCGCGCTCGGCTACCGGCGGGTGCTCTTCTTCGAGGAGGCGATCCGGACCGGCGGGGTCGGCGAGTGGTTTGGCAATGAGCTGGTGCGCCGGGACTATGCCCGCAGCTATGAGATTTATGCTGCCGACGGCTTCCTCGACACCTGCACGACCGCCTCCGGGCTCCACCGGCTGGGGCTGGATGTCGAAGGGGTGCTGCGCGCCGTCCGCGGGGATGGGGCGCAGTCGGAGACGGTGGAGGAGAAAGCCGATGGCGAATGAATGCGGGCGGCTGGACGCGGTGCTGGTCGCGATCGGCGCGGCGGGCGGCCGCGACAAGGCCAAGGCGCTGATCGTGGACGGCCATGTCCGGGTCAACGGCGCGGTTGTCCGGAAAGCGGCGTTTGCCGTCGGGGCGGAGGACGAGGTGACAGTGGAGGCCTCCGCGAGAGAACGATATGTCGGGCGGGGCGGCTATAAGCTGGAGAAGGCGTTGACCCTGCTGCCACTACCGCTTTCGGGCTGCACGGCGATGGACGTCGGCGCCTCGACCGGGGGATTTACCGACTGCCTGCTGCAAAACGGCGCCGCGCGGGTGTATGCCGTCGATGTGGGCCACGGCCAGCTGCATCCCGCGCTGCGGGAAAATCCCGCCGTGGTCAATCTCGAGGGGACGGACATCCGCCGGACCGAGGTGCTTGCCCCGCTGCTCGGGCAGAACCCGCCGACCGTCTGCGGGATCGACGTCTCCTTCATCTCGTTGCGGCAGGTGCTGCCACCGGTGCTGGCGCTGATGCCGATGGGCGGGACGCTGGTTTGTCTTATTAAGCCGCAGTTCGAGGCGGGACGCGGAGCGATCGGCAAGCGCGGGGTCGTCCGGGACCCCCGGGTGCATGAGACGGTGCTCACCGACTGCTGTGCCGCCTTCCGGGGCCTCGGCTGCCGCCTGCTGGCGCTGGATTTTTCCCCGATCCGGGGCGGTGAGGGAAACATCGAATATCTCGCGGTGCTCCGCTTTCCGGCGGACGGCGCCGACATCGAAACGGCGCTGCCCGCGCTGGTGCGCCGGGCATTTGCCGAGCTGTAGAGAGGAGGTCGGAGCGATGCGAATCGCGGTGATTGCGAACGCCCGGGCGGAAGGCGTGACCGAGGCGCTGGAGCCGGTCTGCCGCCGGCTGCGGGAACTCGGGGCGACGGTGCTCACGGCGCCGCTCGACGAGCCCTTTCCCTCGACGGAGGCGGACGGGCGGATCGAGGCGGCCGAGGCGGTGGTCGCCCTCGGC
>USLV01000215.1 GCA_900555705.1 uncultured Oscillospiraceae bacterium
GGCGTCATCAAAGACGCCGACCAGTCGCATGCCGCGTTTTTCAAAGTCCATGTGATTGGCAATCGCCCGGCCCATGTTGCCGACTCCCAGCAGGATGGTGTCGGCCAGTGTATCCATCCCGAGAATATGGCCGATCTCCTGATAGAGTTGTTCGACCATATAGCCGTAACCCTGCTGGCCGAAACCGCCGAAGCAGTTGAGATCCTGCCGGATCTGGGAGGCGGTCAGCCCCATACGCTGGGACAGTTCCCGGGAGGAGATGCGGGTGACACCGTTCTCCATGAGGTCATAGAGAAAGCGATAATACCGCGGTAAGCGGCGCACAACCGACATGGAAATATGCTCATTTCTGGCCAAATCGGTACGCCTCCCTTTCCCGATTTCTGTGGGACATCAGCCGTTCTCCCGCGTATAGTCCAGCAGGCCGCCCGCAAGCAGCATCGCGGTCTGGCGCGCGGAGAAGCCGGCATTCAGCGGCAGCGTCTCGCCGGGGGGGCGGTTTTCGAGCACAACAGGCTCTCCGTTTTGCAGACGGCGGCGGATATCCGGCAGGCAGAGCAGATCGCCCTCGGAAATCCGGTCATAGTCCGCTTCATTCGCGAAGGTCAGCGGCAGGATACCGGCGTTGATGAGGTTCGCGACATGGATGCGGGCAAAGGATTTGACGATGACGGCCTTGATGCCGAGATAGAGCGGCGCAAGCGCGGCGTGCTCCCGTGAACTGCCCTGGCCGTAGTTGGTACCGCCAATGATAAAGCCCTGACCCTCCGCCTTGCAGCGCGCCGGGAACTGCTCGTCGCAGCGGACAAAGCAGTGCTCGGAGATGGCGGGGATATTGGAGCGCAGCGGGAGAATCTTCGCGCCCGCCGGCATGATGTGGTCGGTGGTGATATTGTCGCCGACCTTCAGCAGCGTCCTGGCCTCGATGGTCTCGGCGAGCGGCGCAGTCTTCGGGAAGGGCTTGATGTTCGGACCACGCAGGATCTCGACCTTGTCCATCTCGGATTCCGGGGCGGGCGGGACAATCATGTTGTCGTTGATAAGGAAGCGCTCGGGCATCTCAATGACCGGCGGCTCGCCGAGCGAGCGCGGATCAGTCAGCACACCGGCGAGCGCCGAAGCAGCCGCGACCTCCGGGCTGACAAGATAGACCTGACCGTCGGCGGTACCGGAACGGCCCTCGAAGTTGCGGTTAAAGGTACGAAGCGAGACACCGCCGGAATTCGGGGACTGGCCCATGCCGATGCAGGGGCCGCAGGCGCATTCCAGCACACGGGCTCCCGCCGCGATGATATCCGCGAGCGCGCCGCATTCGGCAAGCATGTTATAAACCTGCTTCGAGCCGGGAGCGATTGAGAGGCTGACGTCCGGATGGACAGTCTTTCCTTTCAGAATAGCTGCCACCTTGAGCATGTCCATCAGCGAGGAGTTGGTGCAGGAGCCGATGCAGCACTGGTCGACCTTGATCGCGCCGATCTCCTCAATGGTTTTGACCGCGTCGGGGGAATGCGGACAGGCGGCCATCGGTTTCAGCGCTGAGAGATCGATGTCGATGACCTCGTCATAGACCGCATCTGCGTCGGCAGACAGCTCAACCCAATCCGCCTCGCGTCCCTGCGCCTGCATGAAGGCGCGGGTGATCTCGTCGGAGGGGAAGACAGAGGTGGAGGCACCGAGCTCGGCGCCCATGTTGGTGATGGTGGCGCGCTCGGGGACAGACAGCGTTTTGACACCCTCGCCGCCGTATTCGATGATTTTGCCGACGCCGCCCTTGACCGACATCCGGCGGAGCACCTCAAGAATCACGTCCTTCGCCGCGACCCAGGGCTGCAGTGCGCCGGTCAGATTGATGCGTACCATCTTGGGGCAGGTGATATAATAGGTGCCGCCGCCCATCGCGACCGCGACATCCAGTCCACCCGCGCCGAAGGCCAGCATGCCGATGCCGCCGCCGGTCGGGGTGTGGCTGTCCGAGCCGATCAGGGTCTTACCCGGAATGCCGAACCGCTCGAGATGCACCTGATGGCAGATGCCGTTGCCCGGACGGGAGAAATAGAGGCCGTGCTTTTTACAAACCGACTGGATATACCGGTGGTCGTCGGCGTTTTCGAAGCCGGTCTGCAGCGTGTTGTGATCGATATAGGCGACGGACAGCTCGGTCCGGACGCGCGGAACCCCCATCGCCTCGAACTCGAGATAAGCCATTGTGCCGGTGGCGTCCTGGGTCAGCGTCTGATCAATGCGCAGGCCGATTTCGCTGCCGGTGGTCATCTCGCCCGAGACGAGGTGTGACCGGATCAGTTTCTGTGCAATCGTGTATCCCATGTGGCAAGTCACTCCCGCAATAAAATTTCATATCTCTATTATCCCTGATTGTTTAGAATTTGTCAATCTCCAAAACCACCAGATATGACGGGCTTTGGCAGTGGTTTTTGCGGTTGTTCATAAAAAATTTACGATTTTCCGTGACAAAACAGGCGGAAAATATTGTATAATCAACAAAGGCCCTGACGGAAGTGCGGGGATTGTTTCAAACAGGATGGATAAAATACCGGGCGAAAAGGCTCCCGGAGAAAAAATGGGATAGACTAGTAGAGAATGCCGCCCGGACGGCGGAAGGAGGAGAGCCGATGGCCAGAGAGATGATCAAGGAGATTCGACAGGCGGAGGCGCAGGCTGCTGAATTGGAAAAGACGGCGGCAGCACGCGCCTCCGCGCGATTGGCAGAGGCTGCCGGAGAGGCGGAGGCACTGCGGCAAAAGCGGCAGGCGGAGGCAAAAGCCGTCTGTGAGACGCTGCTGCGGCAGGCAGAGCTGGAGGGGGCCCGCCTGCGCGAGGAGGCGGAAAGACAGGCGGCACAGGATTGCACCGCACTGGCCGAGCGCGCTGCCGGAAGACGCCGGGAGGCGGTGCGGCAGGCGGCTGCTGTGCTATGGGGCTGAATCCAACCTGTCGTGGAAAGGAGTGTGATCCCTCTTGGCAAAGGTGCCGATGTCGCTTTTGCGGGTCTGTGCCATGCAAGAGGACCGAAAGACGGTTCTCGAACGGCTGCAGCAGCTTGGTGCGCTGGAGCTGAAGGTGGAGGAGACGCCGGAGGAGGGCTTTTTCCGTTTGGATAAGGAGGCGGAGGCGCAGGTTTTCGAGCGTTCCGCCGCAACGGCGAAGCAGGCGCTTGCCGCGCTTGATGAGGTAGACCCGCAGAAGAAGGGGATGCTCGAATCGTTTCGCGGAAAGCGACGGCTGTCCGCCGCCGATTATCAGCAGGTGGCAGCCGAAAGCGCCGCGGTGATGCAGGACTCTGCCCGGCTGCTGGAGCTCCGCCGGCAATTGCAGGAGCTTGCGGCGGAGCGGGTGCGGCT
>USLV01000216.1 GCA_900555705.1 uncultured Oscillospiraceae bacterium
GCCCGGATCCTGCATGTATACTGGTCCCGGGCTTAGAGGCAAAAACAACCTTCCCGGAAGCGGCACGCCACCAGCGGAGAAACCCAGCCGGATTTCACCGCTGAGCCATTTCTTCTAAAAGGGCGCGCACCTGATGGTAGCTACTCATAAAACAGTATGGAGAAAAGATATAAGAAGGAGGAGATTCTCGAGCTGTATGTGAACACCGCCTATTTCGGCAGCGGGTATTACGGTATCTCTGCGGCCGCCAGAGGATATTTGGATAAAGCCCATCGGAGCTGACGGACTATGAGGCAGCCATGCTCGCAGGATTGCCCAATGCGCCCTCGGCCTATTCACCGGATACCAGTCCGGAACTGGCCGCGAAACGCGTGACTGCCGTGCTGCGCAGTATGGTGCGCAACGACCTTCTGACAGAAGCGCAGGCGGAGGACATTCAAAACAGCGCAGCCGCATAACATCCGCGAAAATAGAAAGACCTGCCGTCTATGATACATAGACGGCAGGTCTTTTCAGTTCTTACAGATTGGTCAGGATCTCCTCCACGCGCTTCAGCTCCTCGCGAATGTGCAGCTTCTGCGGGCAGTGCTTCTCGCAGAAGCCACAGTTTTTGCAATCCTTGATGGTCGCGCCGTTTTCTTTTTCCACATAGTTGCGGAAAGAGTTCCTGGCGTGCTCGGAGAGGCCATAGACATTGTGGTGGGTAAAGAGGTTGAAGATGTGCGGGATGTTGATATGAGCGGGACAGGGCTGGCAATAGGCACAGCCGGTGCAGTAGAGATCGCTGAACTTCTTCAGTCGCTCCACCGCGTCGCCGAGCTGGCGCCACTCCTCCTCGGAAAGCGGCTGCTCGCTCTCGGCGATCCGGACGTTCTTCTCGACCATATCCATCGTCTGCATGCCGGACAGGGCACAGCACATGTTCGGGTTGCCGAGCACAAAGCGGAACGCGAGCTCATAGGAAGTCAGCTTGGAATCCCCCGCGAGCTTGGAGGCAAACTCTGTCGGCGCCGCGAGACGACCGCCGCCAACCGGGCCCATCGCCACTGTGCCGAGGCCCTTTTCGCCGTTCGCATATTTCAGCATATCCTCGACACCGCGGTCGAGCAGATTGTACTGCACCAGCATGGATTCCAGCGGCACGCCGTTCGCCTCCGCCGTCTCAATAATATACTGGATGTTCGGCGGGGCATCGTGGAAGGAAAAGGAGAAGTGGCGGATCAGGCCCTGCTCCTTCGCCTTGCGAACCTCCGGCAGAATATTCTGCTTGATGATCTCGTTATCAAAAGCATTTTTGTTGGTACCCCAGACGTGGTAGAAGTCGATGTAATCCATATCCAGCTTCTTGAGGCTGCGCTCCAGCAGGCGCCAGAAATCATCGGTTTTCTTAATGTCACCGCCGGGCAGCTTGGTGCTGATCAGCACCTTGTCCCGGAAACCCTTGACCGCCTTGCCGACTGCGATTTCGCTGTTGGAATGGCAGTAATAGGGAGCGGTGTCAAAATAGTTGATGCCCTTTTCATAGGCATATTGCAGCATCGGGAGCGCCTTCTCCTCGTCAATCTCCCATTTGCCCTCCCGCTCACGCTCCGGCAGGCGCATACAGCCGAAGCCAATGGCGGAAATCTGCTCTCCTGTTTTTCCAAAAGGTCTGTAAATCATCTCTCTATCTCCTTTTTATGATGTTCCAACAGTCTCGCTCCCGTTCCGACAGGACGGCAAAGCCAGCTCTGGGGATATCGCGGCCGCAGCCATTCGGCACAGGCGGCAGCATCCGTTGCCTGCTCAAACAGCGCGAACACAGCCGAGCCGCTGCCGGTCATCCGGCAGCCGACGGCAGGAAACGCCGCGACAATCTCCCGAATCTCGGCCACCTCAGGAAGCGCCATCGCCTCCTCGAATACATTCTCAAGCAGACGGCCGACATCGGCAAGGCTTCCCCGCTCCAGCGCCGCCTCCATCGCGTCCGCATCCGGACGCCGGGCGACGGCAGCGCCGTCCACCAGCGCATAAGCACGCGCAGTCGACACGCCGACCGGCGGCTTGACCACCAGGATCGTGCAGTCGGGCAACGGCGAAATCGGCCGCAGCGTGGTGCCGATGCCGGTGGCATCCGCCGCGCCGCCCAGCACACAGAAAGGGACATCCGCCCCTACCTCCGCGCCAAGTGCACAGAGGGCATCGCGGTCCAGCCCCGCACCGGTCAGCGCATTGAGCCCCACCAGCACGGCGGCTGCATCGGCACTGCCGCCCGCCATTCCCGCCTGCATCGGGATGCGCTTGTCAATCGCAATATCCACACCGGTATGGTTGAGCCCGGTATGCTGCAAAAAGAGCGCCGCCGCCTTGTATGCCGTGTTCCGGCCGTCCGACGGCAGCGCCGGGTCCGACAGCCGGAGGCGGATTTCGTTCCCACGCCGAAGCGACAACCGAACGACATCCGCAAGGTCAACCGCCTGCATCACACTGCGCATCTCGTGATAGCCGTCAGGGCGACGACCGGTCACATCCAGCGTCAGATTCAGCTTGGCAGGCGCCTCCACCACCAATTCCCCGCAGCCCTGTCTCATGAAAGCTCCTGTAAAAAGGCACGGATACGTTTCATCGCCTCATTGATGTGCTTGACGGAATAACAATAGGAGATGCGGACAAAACCCTCGCCGCAGTCGCCGAACGCCGTGCCCGGCACAACCGCCACATGCTTTTCTTCCAGCAGCCGACGGCAGAACGTCTCGGAATCCAGTCCGGAGGCCGCGATGGAGGGGAACACATAAAATGCACCCTCCGGCTCAAAGCAGGTCAGTCCCATGTCGTTGAGCTCGCCGACGATCAGCCGACGACGCATATCGTATTCCGCGCGCATTTGCTCGATATCCTCGTCGCCGTTGTCCATCGCCTCGACAGCGGCATACTGCGCCGTGGTCGGCGCACTCATAATTGCAAACTGATGCAGCTTCAAAATCTGCTTCATCACCGGCTCCGGTCCGCACACATAGCCGAGCCGCCAGCCGGTCATGGCGAATGCCTTGGAAAAACCGTCGACCAGCAGCGTCCGCTCCTGCATGCCGGACAGCGACGCGAAGCTGACATGGCGCTCTGCTCCATAGGTCAGCGCACCATAGATCTCGTCCGAGAGCACCATGATCTCGGTCCCCCGCAGCACGGCGGCAATCTCCTCGAGATGCTCCCGGCGCATGACCGCGCCGGTCGGATTGTTCGGATTGATGATGACGATCGCCTTGGTCTCTGTCTCTTATACACATCTGACGCTGCCGACGAAGCTA
>USLV01000217.1 GCA_900555705.1 uncultured Oscillospiraceae bacterium
CTAGCTTCGTCGGCAGCGTCAGATGTGTATAAGAGACAGGTTTTGCAGGAGGGCGTCACGCAGCAGGACAACGGCGCTCATATCCTCGACGTCAATGTGGGACTGCCGGAGATCGACGAGGCGGATTGTATCTGCCGGGTTGTGCGAGAGCTACAGGGGGTGACGGAGCTGCCGCTACAGCTCGACACCTCGGATCCAGTTGCTATGGAGCAAGCACTTCGCCTTTACAACGGCAAGGCCATGATCAACTCGGTTAACGGCAAGCGGGAGTCGATGGAAGCCGTGTTTCCGCTGGTGCGAAAATACGGCGGCGTTGTGGTGGCGCTGACGCTGGACGAGGACGGTATCCCGCCGACTGCCGAGGGACGGCTCCGGATTGCGGAAAAAATTGTACAGACCGCGGCGTCCTATGGGATTGCAAAAAAAGATATTGTAGTGGACGCGCTGACGTTAACCGTCAGCGCGGAGCCGGACGCGGCGGCGGTGACGCTGGAAAGCCTGCGGCTGATCCGGGAGCGGCTCGGCGTATGCACAGTGCTCGGCGTGTCCAATGTCTCTTTCGGGTTGCCGCAGCGAGAGATTGTGAACGCCGCCTTTTTCACCATGGCCCTGCAAAGTGGCCTTGATGCCGCCATCATCAACCCCAACATGGCCGCTATGATGAAATCCTATGATGCCTACTGTGCGCTGATGGGATATGACGACCAGTGCGCGTCCTATATCGCACGATATGCCGCTCAACCCACTGTGACTTCCGCGGCGGAACAGACGGTTCCCGGACTGCGGGAGGCGATTGTACGGGGACTGCGGGAACGAGCATTTGCCGCTGCCGAGGATCGGCTGGCCGAGCGGGAGCCGCTTGCGGTCATCAATGAGGAGTTGATTCCGGCGCTGGACGAGGTCGGCAGAGGGTTCGAACAGGGGACGGTTTTCCTGCCGCAGCTGCTGATGAGTGCCGAGGCGGCGAAAGCGGCCTTCGATGCGGTGAAGCAGCAGATCAGCCGTTCGGGCAACGCGCCGGTCAGCCGAGAACCGGTGATTCTCGCCACAGTCAAAGGCGATATCCATGACATCGGGAAGAATATCGTTCGGGTGCTGCTGGAGAATTACGGCTATCGGGTGTTGGATCTCGGCAAGGATGTCGATCCGCAGAAAATTGTGGATACGGCGGTGGAGGAGAATATCCGACTGGTGGGACTGAGCGCACTGATGACAACGACGGTTTCCAGCATGGAGGAGACGATCCGTCTGCTCCGGGCGGCCAAGCCGGATTGCCGCGTTGTGGTCGGCGGCGCGGTATTGACGCCGGAATATGCCGAGATGATCGGCGCGGATTGCTATGCCAAGGATGCGATGGCCACTGTGCATTACGCGCAGCAGTTGTTTGGCTACGAATAAAAGAAAGCTGGAGGCCCGGCAGCCGCCTGTTACAGCGGCCACCGGGCTTCCTGCTCTTGTATGATGTTGGCGAAGCGGGCGGCGATATGGGCATAGCCTTCTGCGTTGCAGTGGATACCGTCCGACGTGTACAGAGAGGGCTTGCCCACCGTATGCGCATGAATATCCGCCAGCGGGAGTCCCTTCTCCATGGCCAGCCGCCGGATGAGCGGCGCGATTCGTCCGCCGACAGCGGCCTCCTCGATGCCCCAGCCGGGATGACAGACAGCGGCCGGAGTAGCCGGAATCAGCAACGGCGGCGAGGAGAGAGACTGATAGGCCGTGATATAGACGGCGTAGTCCGCGAGAAATGCCTCGTCGGACGGCTGGTTTTCCGGTTTGGCATCGTTGGTACCGAGCATCAACAGCACGATATCCGGACGAAACTGCATACTCCGGCAGAAGGCAACCTCGTGTATATAGCCGCATGGCTCACCGAGTCGGACGGCATCGTGGCGCACGGTAGCGCCGATGACGCCGAAATTCCGGACGAGAAAGCCGGGGCCAAGCAACGCTTGCAGCCGGGCGGGATAGGCGGCGTCTGCCGCCGCACCGAATCCGGCGGTCAGACTGTCTCCAGCACAGGCGATCCGCCTTCGGCGCCGCGGGCCGTGCCCGGTCATTCTGCCGGAGCGAACTGCGCGTTATAGAGCGAGGCATAGAACCCGCCCTTTTGGAGCAGCTCGTCATGGGTGCCGGTTTCGACCACATCGCCCCTGTCGAGCACGAGAATGCGGTCGGCGTCACGGATGGTAGAGAGGCGGTGGGCAATGATGAAGGTGGTCTTGCCTTGCATCATCTTCCGGAAAGCGCGCTGGATCCGCTGCTCGGTCAGGATATCCACCGAGCTGGTCGCCTCGTCGAGAATCAGCATCGGACTGTCCACCAGCATGGCGCGGGCGATGGTGAGAAGCTGCTTCTGCCCCTGCGAGAGATTGCCGCCGTCCTCCGTGATGAGGGTGTTGTAGCCGTCCGGCAGGCGGCGGATGAAGCTGTGGGCGTGGGCCGCTTTCGCGGCGGCGACAATTTCCTCGTCCGTCGCGTCCGGCTTGCCGTAGGCAAGGTTATCGCGGATGGTTCCCGCGAACAGCCAGGTCTCCTGCAAGACCATGCCGAAGCTGCTGCGGAGACTGTCGCGGGTCAGATGGGTGATGTTGTGCCCGCTGACATAGATGGCGCCGCCGTCCACCTCATAGAAGCGCATCAGCAGATTGACAAGCGTTGTCTTACCTGCGCCGGTTGGGCCGACGATGGCGACGGTCTGGCCGGGCTCTACCGACAGGTCGAAATCCGTGATCAGCGGTTTGCCAGGCACATAGGAGAATCGAACATGCTCGAACCGGACGCTACCGTCGGCGTGGGCGAGCGGGAGTGCATCCGCAGTTTCCGGTCGCTGCGGCTCTTCATCCATCACGGCAAAGACGCGAGCGGCGGCGGCGACCGCCAGTTGTAATTGCATCGTCACCGAGGTGATCTCGTTGAAGGGCTTGGAGAACTGGGCAGTATAGGTCAGGAAGCTCGCGATACCGCCAGCGCTCAAATGACTGAGAATCCCGAACACGCCGACCAGCACATAGGCGATGTTGTTGACAAAGCGGGTGGAGGGATTGACAAGCGCGGAGGCGAACTGTGCGCGGTAGCCGCAGCTGTAGAGCTCACGGTTGATCGTGTCAAATTGCTCGATCGAGCGCTGTTCATAGCAGAAGGCCTTGACGGTTTGCTGGCCGCTGATCAGCTCCTCGACATAGCCGCCGAGCGCGCCCTGCGCCCGGCTCTGTTCCCGAAAACGACGGCTGCCGTACCGCGTGATTACATAACCGACCGCAAAACAGAGCGGCGTCGTGA
>USLV01000218.1 GCA_900555705.1 uncultured Oscillospiraceae bacterium
CATTGGTCGCCGCCGCCAGATCGGCCAGTGTATCCGTCAGCGTGCCGTCAAGATCGAATATGACGGCTTTCGGCAAATCCATCATACAGCCTCCTTAAAACACCGTGATGGTATAAGCGATCTCAAAACTTTGGCCGCTTTCCAGAATTGTCATTCCGCGCTTATGCTCAAAGACATCGTCCTCGCAATCCAGCGTCGCGGTTCCTGTCCAGGGCTCCAGGCAGACAAACGGTGCGTCCCCCGGTGGCGACCAGATGCCGAAATAATCGAAGCCCGCGAAATCCATCTCCACCCCGTGGCCACTCATGTCCGACACAAGTCGGACATGCCGTGAGCGCAGATTGTCAAACAGCAGCGCATCGTCGCGGAACAACTCGCGGCTGAGGCGGAAATCCGGCTCGCCGCTTAGAAATCGACGGCGGTCGGTACTCCGCACAAGACCGGAGTTTTCATCCAGTCGTGTACAATCCACTGTCTCCGGTTGCTCAAATATCACCCGATAGTCCTCAAAGCGCTCTCCCGCCGCGAGCGGCACGCGGAAGGCCGGGTGACCGCCGATGCAGAAGGGCAGCGACTTATCTCCGGTATTGCGGACGGTATACCGCGTTGTCACCGACATACCACTCAGGGAATGGGTGACGCAGAGCGCAAAATCATAGGGATACCCCACCCGCGTCTGCTCGTCCGCGATCAGTTGATAGGTTACCACTGTATCGTTCGCCGACAGCAGCGAGAAGTCCGCTGTCCGGCAGAAACCGTGCCGGGACAGTCGGATGTCGCCGCCTGCGGAGGTTGCCTTTCCCTCCCGCAGCGCGCCGACGATGGGAAACAGCATCGGTGCATGATAGCCCCAGTGGGCCGGATCGCCATTCCAGAGATAGTCGGTTCCATCGGCCGTCGTAATCGCCTGCAGCTCGGCCCCGCGCGTATCTGTGGACACCGACAGGCGTGCGTTTTGAATTGTGGTCAACAAATCCATTTCCCCCTTCAGAGAAAACCAGATGAAAACCGGTTTTGATCCCCCGTTCTCATCTGGTCGCGTTCTCTCCTCTATTCTGTTTGCAATTCCGATGTACAATGCGGGCAACGGGTCGCATCCACGGCAATTTCACTGCAGCAGAACGGGCAGTGCCTGGTGGTTACAACCACCGGCTCCTCCGGTTTCGCGCGTAAAGCGGTCAGCCTGTTGATGCCTTTTACAAGCAAAAAGATCACAAATGCCATAATCAGGAAATCGATAACCGCTGTGATAAAAGCGCCGTAATTAAAAGTAGTCGCACCAAGCGCGGTCGCTTCCGAAAGCGACGTGATCGCCGCCTTATCCACCCCTTCCGGCGTCTTCAGCACCACAAACTGATCGTTGAAATTGGTTCCGCCGGTGATCAACCCAATCCAGGGCATAATCAGATCGTTCACCACCGAAGTTACGATCTTTTGAAAAGCACCGCCGATGATCACGCCAACTGCCAGATCCACCACATTGCCACGCAGGGCAAAGGTCTTGAACTCCCCCAGAAATTTGCTCTTCCTGTTTTTCATTTCGTCAACTCCTTTCAACAAACGTGTCCGTTGGAATCATATTTGCTTCGGTTTCCGTCAATTTTTCCGTCAATCGGCGCTTCACCTCCAAGCCTTCGTATTTCAGGCGGCACTGCACCCGGGCGGTATAATTCCTGCCGCAGCCACGGCAGGCAAAATCCGCAAAAAAGGATCGATTTCGAAAACGCCACTCCCCCTTGCGGCGCATCCCCCGGCCACAATGCTCACATTTGAAGCGCAGGTCACTGCGGGAAATCAGCGGACTGTTGATATCACGGATATAGACATTCTTAAAGTTCAGGCGTTCATAAAAGCTGGTATCCGCCTTTTGGATCAACGGCAGGAAATCCACCGCATCATAGAGACGACGGAGCACCGCCGCCGTCAGCAGACTGTCATCCAGCGCCCGATGATGATCGAGCCCACCGTCCTCAATTTCCAGCAGCCCGGCAGCACGTTCCAGCCCGAGCTGCTGACTGCCTTCCAGCCCCAACCGCTTCTGACAGTATGCTTGTGCATCGACATAGGCGGACATAAAGGGAATGCGGTCGGAGCCGAGAAAATAGCGGCAGTTTTCGGTCAGAACCGAGAGATCGGTCGTGCTCCAGGTCAGCAGAACGGCCTCTTCCCGGCCAATCCATTTACGGAGCAGAGAAGCTGCGCCCGGGAAGGTTCGCCCGACCGCCAGTTCCTCCTCTGTGATACTGGTCAGATCGGTCACAATACTGGACAGCTTACGACCGACAACCGGTCGGATGACGCAGTGAAAGGTGCTGAGCTGCTCCATACGGTCGTTCAGCTTCACAGCGCCGATCTCGATGATCTCATTGAAGTAGCCGTGTGTTTTCTTCGAAAACGCACCGTTCCACTCCAGATCCAATACAATCAGCACCATCGGTTCAGCCCATAGCCCCCAGCGTACGCCCACCCAGGATGTGGAAATGCAGATGGTGCACCGTTTGACCGGCCGATTCCCCGTTGTTAGTCACAACCCGGAAATCCGACAGTCCGAGCTGTTCGGCAATCTCTGGAATTTTTTCGAAAATATGTGCCACAACCGACGCGGACTCCGCCGTCAAAGCCGCCGCTCCCGCGATATGGCTCTTCGGCACCACCAGCACATGCACCGGCGCCTGCGGCTGGATATCCCGGAAGGCAAGGATTTGCTCGTCCTCATACACCTTGTCCGAGGGGATTTCCCCGGCAATAATCCGGCAGAAAATACAGTCCATATCGTCCGACTCCCTTTCTCATTTCACCATCGTTTCCAGAATATCATCCACACTGTTCAGTGCATCGTCCACTTTGGAGAGATCCTTCGCGCCGGCCATCGCCATATCCGGACGGCCGCCGCCTTTTCCGCCGCAGATCGCCGCGACCTCTCGGACGATGCGTCCGGCATTGGCACCGCGCTTGACCGCTTCCGGCGAGCAATGGCAGGCGAAGGAGACACTTTCGCCCTCCGTCATGCCGGCCAGCAGCACCACAACCGCGCTGTCGCCGATCTGGTCACGCACCCGGTCACACATGGTACGGACCGCTTCCGCGCTCGTACCGGCAAAGGCAGCGGACACCACCTTGATGCCGCCGACAACCTTGGCATTGTCAAAGAGGCCGTTCACCTTCTGGGCGGCAATCTGATCCTTCAGCCCGCTGAGCTCCTGCTGAGCAGCCTTCAGCTCCGCCGTCAGCTGTCCGGCCCGGCGAACAATATCCTCAGGATTGCTC
>USLV01000219.1 GCA_900555705.1 uncultured Oscillospiraceae bacterium
ACGAGATGTAGAGAGGTCTCGTGGGCTCGGAGATGTGTATAAGAGACAGGCTTTCTTATTTTATTACACCTATAAACCTAAATATTGATTTTATTATATTTCATTTGACAAAAAACAAAGCTGACTTTTGTAAAGCCTGCTGGATGTAGGATTACAATACATGTGTTACAACCGAATATTTAAAAAGCAGAGCTGCCGCCTTTGTGTTATATTTCAGTCACCACAACAAAAATCAGATAAAGGAGTTCTCTGCTATGGCTACTATAACACGATATCCATTTTATCAATCTCTTCATTCTGGTTTTATATCTACAAGTCCGACTCTCCGGAAATATTGGTAAAATTGAGCAAGAAACGCAGAAAAGCTTTCATTTCTAAGCATTTCATCACGCCCGATAAATCCTGCCGTGGCAGACGAACAAAATGCGGTGCATGTGACGCCCCTTTTTTCAGATCGACCCCTCCGGCTGGTCTGTTCGCATCATACCACGAACGGTCCCTCTTTGACAAGAGGACGCGGTGTATCAGCCGGAAGCAGCGGCTGTGCGGCGGAGGGACGTTCTTTTTCGAGCACAAAATCCGGCTGCAATTCTGTGATGTTTTTCCAGTACTTTTTCGGCATATGCTGCCGCCGGAGTGCGTAATTGGCGCGCTCCTTGATGGCAATGGTGTCGTAGAAGGCCTTCCACATCCGCCGGTAGGCCTGCTCATCCGCAGAATAGGCGGGGAGCTGTAATCCCTCGGTTGAGGTGATATACCATTCCCGCCGGTCATAGATACCTGCCAGTGCGTGGGTTTTGTCGTGGATGAGAAACGGCTGGGTGTTGAAGCGATCCGCAAAATGGGGCATCAGCAGCGGCAGAATGGCATGCTCAGGATCGATCTCCGCGTAGTAGACGCCGCCCTCGAGCTTGGAAAACCGGATGAATTCGCGCAGCAAGCCGGCCTCCCGTCCAGTCAGCGAGCAGAGCTTCTCTATTGCTATCACCGTTGGATCAGTCAGGCGGAGGTACAGCTTTGGGCCGAGCCGCATCCCAAGCCGGATATAGCGGTAGATGATGTTGTAGCGGGCAGGGTCGGCATGCAGAAAGCCCTGCCAGATTTTTTCGTAGCCGCGCTGTCCCATCTGCCGCCGCACTCCGGCGATCACACGTGATGCCTTGGCCGTGTCGGCGGCAACCTCCTGATAACGCCAGCCGAAAAGCGGCTGGTAGTCGGCGGCCGACTGGATGTTGGTGGGCGTGGGGGAGAGGGTATAGGAATCGAAAACGGCAGTGAGCAGCCCTTCGAAGGTGTCGTCGATCAGCAGGCTCAAAGCTGTCCCGTCAGGCATTTTTGTGTATCCTCCCTTCCCGGCAGCAGATGTGGCGTGTCGAACCAGGAGAGCTGCTGGACCGGCGCATCCATTGGCAGGCTGCCCGGCCGCATGCGGCCGTCCGCCGTCAGATTCTGGTAAATATAGGGCTGAGAAAAGGCGACGCCAGGCATCATACGGCCGCTGCAGGTGATGAAATAGACCGCGCGCTTGAGCACAACGCCAAGCTTCCGGAGATCTTCGAAGGTGAGCTTCGCCGCCCGGCGGGCAGTGAGGATGCGCGCGGCGGATTTGACCCCGATGCCGGGCACACGAAGCAGCTGCTCTCTGTCCGCCCGGTTGATCTCGACCGGGAATTCTCCGAGATGCTGCACGGCCCAGTTGCATTTCGGATCCAGCAGCGGATCGAGAGAGGGATGCTGCTCGTCCAGCAATTCCTCCACCCGGAAGCCATAATAGCGCAGCAGCCAGTCGGTTTGGTACAGTCGGTGCTCCCGCAGCAGGGGCGGCGGCTGATCCCGCGGCAGCAGAGCATTGGTGCCGACCGGGATATAGGCGGAATAGAACACCCGTTTGAGATGATAGCGGCGATAGAGCCCCTCGGTCAGCCGCATGATCTGATAGTCCGTGTCGGGCGTGGCGCCGATGATCATCTGCGTGCTCTGCCCGGCGGGAACAAAGGCTTTGGCGTGGCGGTAGACGGCGAGCTCCTCTTTGCTCTGCTCGATATTGTCCCGGATGGCCGACATGGGCTTCAGGATGGATTCTTTTTCCTTATTGGGAGCGAGGAGACTGAGGCTCTTTTCGCTCGGCAGCTCGATGTTGACGCTCATCCGGTCGCAGAGATGCCCGAGTTTGTCCACGAGCTCGGGCGAGCAGCCGGGGATCGCCTTGGCGTGGATATAGCCGTTGAAACGATGTACCGTCCGCAGCAGCTCCAGCGCACGACACATCCGCTCCATCGCGGTATCCGGATTCTGGATGACGCCAGAGCTGAGGAACAGCCCCTCGATATAATTTCGGCGATAGAACTCCATGGTCAGATCGGCAAGCTCCTCCGGTGTGAAGGCGGCACGCGGCACATCGTTGGAACAGCGATTGACACAGTACTGACAGTCGAAGACACAGACATTGGTCATCAACACCTTGAGCAGCGAGACACAGCGGCCGTCTGCGGAGAAGCTGTGGCAGATGCCGGGGGCGCAGGCGGAGCCGAGCATCCCCTTTGTTCCGGCGCGGTTCACGCCGCTCGAGGTACAGGCCGCGTCGTATTTGGCGGAATCCGCCAGAATTTTCAGTTTGTCGAGTAACTCCATCGCTATGCCTTCCTTATCTGTGGTAAGCACAGTTTAGCACAAATGTTCGGTGTTGTCAAACGTTTGTTCTTCTTTGGCTGTGAAAAGGCCCCGCGCGCTATCTGCGCGGGACTGGGGCGTCTAGAACGGCAAGCCGCCGTTCATCAGATAACCGATCAATGCGCCGAGCAGCACACCGGTCAGCGTCCAGGCGAGGCGGCGGAGCTGTTCCCGCCGTCGATTACGCCGCAGCGCCGTATAGCCGCCGGTGGTACGCAGCATGCGGCGCGCCTCCTCCTCCAGCCGGGTAGGGGAGGTGTCGGTGCAGTCGGCGCGGAGAACCAGCAGCGCCCGCTCAAAAAACGGGCTGCCGGTCTGGGTGACTTCAATCATCTGGTGGTTGACGCCTTTTATCATCATGAACCCCGTCCTTCGCATCTATTGATATCAACAGTATGGCCGAAAGAAGGGGTTGCTATACCCCATTTCAAACACATTCCGGAAACGGAAGAAGCCACTGGAAAGCACCAATAACTTTTTGTAGAATCTCATTTGGGGGAAAACTGTTGAAAACTCGGTTGAAAATGTGGAGAATCCCACTGTCTGCCCCG